>JBALXF010000390.1:0-3541 GCA_036961085.1 Psychromonas sp. | reverse complement strand
CAATAGCAGGTAAGCCTGTTATTTTAGCTGCATGACGTGCCTTGATAATGGCATTTTCGACAAAAGTCGTGCCTGTTTCTGGTACGTCTTTAACCTCAAATTGGCTTTGTGGTAAAACTTCGATTGAGAAGCTATTCAGTAGCTCGCTCATCTCTTTTACTTTACCTGCGTTACCGGTTGCTAAAACCCATTTTTTTTTCATCTTTGTACCTATTAATTTACGTAAAACTTATGCGGAAATGTAAACGTGTTAGTTTTATCTTGTGCTTCAACCTTGATCGTGAATTCAACAATTTCTTCATTAGTAAATGGGTACGTTGCAATATAATAAATCGCATCAGCTTCTTTAATCTCTTTAAAAGTAAGCTGTTCTATTTGCCCCATTAGGTTTCTACCGCTACCGCTAATCTTGCCTGCTACTGCAGCTGATTTGTTATTTTTGTCTAATACTGAAATATTGATCACACCGGTATATTTACTACGCTTAATCTCATAGTATTTGGCAATGTCAGGCTGTAAAAAAGTGCTAGGTATCGCAATGTAATGCACTTCTAGGTTATCAAATTGTTTGGCTTGCTCAGCAAAGCTAGAGAAACTTAAACTTAATAGAAGTGCTGCGAATAGGGTGTGATAAATGTGTTTGATTTTATACATAATAAGCCCTTAATTTGTTAGAGAATTGAAAAATTCAGGCGTGTCCCCATAAATACCCACAGGGCAAGCTGTGAGGTAAACATCTTCGTTGTTGTGAAGTTTCGATTTAATCCATTAGATCTTCACCTTCACGCCTAGAACCTGTTCACCTCACGACTTGCTGATTTTTTATCTTGAATGATAACGGGTATCAGTTAGCTTTACCATCAATTGGTGGGGCGGTTATTGCTACTTTAAGTTCATCACCCAAGGCGCCGACAAATTGATCTCGGCTCGCTTTGGGTTGCAGTATGAGGCGAAGTAAAAGGTCCTCGCCATCATATCGTATACCCAAACAAATTCAATATGCAGGAATCAGCAAGTCGATAAATGATGAAATTCTAGGCAGAAGGTTGATGATCTAGTTATTCTAAATCAAAGCCTTCTAACAACGAAGAGCATCTTTTATCGGCTTGCCCTACGGGAGTTTCGCCAGAAAGCTAGCGCTACGTTGCAACCCTCGAAAAGGGGATAGCCATTCTTGTCGTGTTGCGCCTTGCTCTAGCATCCTGGTGAAGCTCTGAATCTGCATCTTGAAATAGTTTGGGTATATATAAACAGGTGTCATAGGAATAGTTTAGCCAATAAATCATTCACTAGCACTTCTAAGAACTGTAAACCGAATAATACCACTAGCATTGAAAGGTCTAATCCGCCCAAGTTAGGCATGAAACGCCTAACAGGTGTTAATAAAGGCTCTGTTAATTGAATCATTACTGCTTCGATAGGGTTGTGACCTTTGCTAATCCAACTCAAGATTGCTCTGATGATTAACACCCAGAATAATAGTTTAAACACTTCTGTGATAATGATAAAAAGCCCCGAAATAAGCATCACCACAGGATCAATCGATGCGCCAGCCATTAACATTAAGCTGACCACTTTCAAACAAGCGACGACAAAGGCAAATAAAATCGTTGCTGTATCCCAACCACCAATGGCAGGGATCATTTTACGTAATGGGGCAACTATAGGTTGCGTTGCTTTAATTACAAATTGGCTAAACGGGTTATAAAAGTCAGCGCGTGCTACTTGCAGCCAAACGCGTAATAAAATAATCATTATGTATAGATCAAACAGGGTGTTGACTAAAAAATTCATTGAATTCATTAAACTTTCTCTCTCTTAATATTTTTACCAAATTTTATTTTACATGCTTATGTAGATGACTCAGGTGCTTTTTGTAAAAACTTAAAACTTAAAAACACTACCACAGAAAACGCTGCACGCTACACGGAGGAAAGGCTAAAACAGCCTGTTTAGTATTTTCCTCTGTTAATTCAGTTAATGAGGAATAACTGAAACAACATTTCGTAGTTAGATGAAGCGTGCGTGGTGCATTTTAAATGATTTTAATTTTTTTCCATTTATACCTATAAGCATGATATTTTATTTAGTTGTTTATAATAGGTTAAAATAACTTTTCCATTTCTGCGCCACGATCAGCAGCTGCTTGCATCGCTTGTGCAACAATATCACTCAATTGCAATTCATTAAAAGTGGCCAATGCTTGCGCGGTTGCACCGTCTTTAGACGTTACATTCTCTCTTAATGTTGCTAATTCTAATTGTGGATTTTGTTTTACCATCTCGACACTGCCAAGCGCGGTTTGTAACACTAATAATTTTGCTTGCTCAGGAGTAAAACCTAATTCAACGGCTTTGGCTTGCATCGCTTCCATGAATAGGAAAAAGTAAGCGGGTGCAGAGCCTGAAGTTGCTATAATCGCATTGATCATATTTTCTTCTTCTACCCAAACCACTTCACCTACGGCAGACATCAGATCGGTTGCAATCTGTTTATCCTGTGCATTGACATCATTGTTTGCAAATAGCCCTGTTGCGCCTTTTTGTAATAAAGAAGGCGTATTCGGCATAGTGCGGATCACAGTAGTATTTTTACCTAACAATGCGTGTAAACGAGCCACTGAAATACCGGCTGCGATTGAAATAACAAGTTTATTGCTAAAATCGGCACCGTTATCAACCATTGCTTGGCAAACAGCAGCCATTAATTGTGGTTTAACTGCGAGCACCACAACATCAGCCCAATTTACTGACTGGCTATTGTCTTGACTGATATTAATATCGTATAAGCTTTGCAGTTTTTCAGTATTAGTCGTACTTGGTGCAGTTGCACAAATGAGATTTGCTGGGTAGCCATCTTTAACTAGACCACTAATAACACTTGCAGCCATGTTGCCCGCACCAATAAATACGATTTTATTTTGTTTCATAGTTTCCCTTATTAACTTCGTGCCCCAAAAATATCGGTGCCGATACGTACCATATTACTACCACAAGCAATCGCGGTTCCTAAATCCCCACTCATGCCCATCGATAGCGTATCGATATCCGGATATAACTGCTGTAGTTGTATATAAATGTCATGCAACTCTGTAAATTGCTGCTCTAGACGCTGTAGATCATCGGTTTTTTCAGGGATCGCCATAATACCACGCAGTTTTAAACGAGGTAATTTGTCAACTTGTGAAGCTAGCTCAATAACTTGGGTTAAAGTTGTACCTGATTTACTGAGTTCTCCGCTAATATTGACTTGCAAGCAAATATTAAGATCTGCCAAATCAGCCGGACGTTGATCGTTCAAGCGTTGCGCTATTTTAAAACGCTCAACACTTTGCACCCAATCGAAGTTTTCAGCAACGGGACGGGTTTTATTTGATTGTAATGGGCCAATAAAATACCAAGTAAGTACTTCATCAAAATCATCATCAAGTTTAATTTGTTGAATTTTTTCTATGCTTTCTTGTACATAGTTTTCGCCAAAATGCCGTAAGCCACACTGATATGCTTGTTTGATCAAGGATACTGGCTTGGTTTTGCTGACG
>JBALXF010000038.1:0-12073 GCA_036961085.1 Psychromonas sp. | reverse complement strand
ATTTAATGCGCCATGAAAATAACTTTGATTATAACACTCCCGAATCAGAGCAGTATCGTGACCAATTAGATGGAGAATATTTTAATTTAGAGTCTAATGCTTTTCTCGTTGAGCCTAACTTTCGTTTTACCTATGACAATCAGCAAGCATGGGGAAATTGGATATTTAGTAGTGATTATAATTATTTTTATGGTTGGACATTTGCAGGGGCTGATTCAAGTAAAGGTGCACATCCTGAAGGGTGGGAGATTGCAAATACTTTAAAAACACACTTTACTTTATATGATGCGCGCTATCATGCCGAGTCTTTATATGTAAAAGCTGAACGAGTCGATATTGGTGGAGATATTAAACCTTCTCTGGAAACCAGTCATTATTATGAGTTTGGTATCGGCTTGTTGCTTAATACTGCGAAATTTACTTCCTGGGTTGATAATGTCGGCATTGGTGTAAATGTAAATGTAGGTAGTAACTTAAGTGGTGGCAGTAATGTTATATATTTTAATGAAAAACAGGATAAAAAAGGGAGATTTTTATCTCCTCTATTTCTGTTGATGTTTATTTATTGATGCTCATTTTTTAGTGTTATTAAAACATCGTCTAACGAGTTTTCAATTGAGTGCCCAATAGAAATAATCTGTTCACAAGGCATAACTAAGTCAGGTACTTGAAATACTCTCATTCCGGCTGCTGTTGCAGCAAGTACACCGTTAGTTGAATCTTCAAAAGCTAAACATTGTTTAGGATCTACATTTAAACGCGTCGCAGCGAGTAAAAATATCTCCGGGTGAGGCTTACTGTTTGCAACTTCACAACCACTACTTAATTGCTGAAAATATCCATCTAACCCCGCTAATTTTAGCTTAGTAAGTGCTACTTTATTATCACTAGAGGTAGCGACAGCTAGAGGGGTTTTTTGCTCTTGTAACCAATTCAATAAGTTTATAACCCCTGACTTAACAGGAATAGCTTTAAAGTTTACGATTGCATGATAGCGCTTTAACCACTCTGCACGCAGCACATCATAATCAAGATCCGGTCCATATCCTGTGGTAATGGTATGTTTAACATGTTGTGCATTACCACCAATGATTTTCAAATAAACATCATTTAAAATGGGTAATGACAGGTGCCTGCAGGCATCTTGAAAGGTATGTTGACTGATTCTTTCGGTATCTAAAAGCAGACCATCCATGTCAAAAATTGCGGCTTGATAGTTCATAATTATCCTAAATTAAATCGAATTACTAGCAGGATATATTATATTAATTAAGTTAAATAGATAACAGTTTGATTGCAGTCAGCGCTAATAAAAACAAATGAGATGTGCTATCCCCGTGGGCTTTAAATTAAGCGACAAGAATATTATTAGGATGGAATTTTAATGGATAGGTGAATCGTTTATTTATAACCACTCTCTCGTAAGCGTTTATAAACCGTATTGCGGCTAACACCTAATTGTGTAGCCGTTTTTGATATGTTGCCATTAAGTGATTGATATACAGATATTATGTCTTCTTGACCCGGTGCAGAAAGATCTGAGTTAGTTGATTTTAGGGTATCATTGTTATTTATTATTAGCGCCTCCACGTTATTTTGATTATTGTCCATATCGGCAAAAAAATCATCGGGAAGATGTTGAAAGTCGATGGCTTCATTATCAGACATCGCTTGTGCAATTTGAATTACGCTGACCAATTGGCGGATATTACCCGGCCAAGGATGCTGGCAAAAACTGTGCATTGCTCGCTCTGTGATTAAAGCATGATATGGATTCTCCGCATAATAATTTAACAGAAACTGAATCAGGTGCTTCCTGTCGCTACGCAGGCGTAATGCCGGTAATTCAATATTTAAACCACTCACTCTATAATATAAATCCTTACGGAAAACGCCTGTTTCTGCCGCTTCTTTCAGATTGCAATTTGTCGCTGAAACCAGTTTGAAATCAACAGGGTAGGACTCAGTGCTGCCGAGTGGATTAACCCGACGTTCTTGCAGCACACGTAATAAACGCGCCTGAACATTTAACGGCATATCGCCGATTTCATCTAAAAATAGCGTGCCTTTATCGGCTTTACGGATCAGGCCAATATAGCCTTTATTGCTGGAACCGGTAAATGCGCCTTTTTCATAACCAAAGAGCTCTGATTCTACGAGCTCCTGCGGAATAGCCGCACAGTTTACCGTGATCATATTGTGTAAACTGCGTTGACTCGAATGATGCAGGGCTTTAACAAACACCTCTTTGCCTACGCCTGTTTCGCCACGGATCAAAATGGGGATATCTTTATCCACAATACGCTTACTTTGTGCAATCGCTTTCGCCATCACTGGATCACCAATATTGAGTTCATCAAGTGAAAATATATGCTGATCGGAGACGTGCAATTTTCTTTCCTCTGGCTTAATCAAGGTCCTAAAGTCTAATGTACGCGGTTTGCTTTGCAGGGGCTTCTGTAAAACCGCATGTACTCTAAATTGCAGAGTGGTCATTAAGGGGAGTTGTAAGCCCTGTGGTTGGTTGATTAACTGATTGATATTGATATTAAAAAGATCGGAGATATTAACTAATTTTAAATCACTACCCAATATTAATTCTGCGCGGCGGTTTGCCGAGATAACTAAACCTGTTTCGTCAAATACGATTAATGCTGACCACTGACTATCAATATTGTCGATGCTGGTATTAAAACGTATTAAAAAATGCTCGCCTTTAAAGTGAGAGGTAATGAGTTGGTTTTCAACCGCTTGAGACATGATTTTTACCAAGCCTAAAGTGTGGGATTCGGGTAGATAGCTATCACTGGAAATGTCGATAACCCCTATTAATTGTCTATCTACGCCAAAAATAGGTGCTGCCGAACCGGTCATGAAGCGGTTAGAAATCAAGAAATGTTCATCGTGTTTAATTTGCACTGTCTCACCGGTTTTTAAGGCGGTTCCTATGGCGTTGGTGCCTAATGTGGATTCCCTCCAGCCGGTACCGGGTCTAAATATCTCTTCATGTTGTTGCTTAAACCGCTGCTCCCCCCAATTCTTAAGCACATAACCTTGATGGTTTGCGAGCATCACATGGCTTTTGCTATTAGCCAATAAATTTTCATAATAAGGGATAACTTCGCTATGGGTTGTTTCGAGTAGCTGGTGGTGCTCTTCCAACAATGAAGACAGAGTTCCGCCAAGCAAATGCTCAATATTCGGATTGGAATGGTGAGTGAGTCCAGATTCTCGGCATCGTTGCCAAGACTGTTTGATTAATGTTTCATGCTCAATATGTTTTGATGACTTTTTGTGCATATAACCACTTTCCCATTCTTTATGATTTTGAATTTGTGACTTAACTCGTTAAATTTTCTAAAGCGAACATATTCTGGTCATAAACGCGCAACAAATCGTTAACATCGATCACAAAATTGATACAAGTATAGTTGATCGCGCTGTATCCACCATATTAGCGGCCTGTTTTCTTGCTTTTAAAATTCTCATTTAAGAGTTCGTTTCACTTAAATACTCAGCGCTCCAATTTAACTTGTTGTAAATGAAGTCTTTTGTTTTTGTTGAGTAAGGTGTTTTGCTCTACAGAGGTTTTGTTAACAGGGCTACTGCTTGGTTTTCGGAAATTCAACTTGTGAACATAAAGTGAACACAATGTGAACACAATGTAAAATCGAAGTGGGCTAATTCTGGTTTTTTGTTCATATTGACCTTTAAAAGGTTCACGATATCTAAATGATTTTTCAGCAGGAAAATAGTACTTTTAAAACTCACACTTTTTTCATCTTGTTTATCAGTCGGTTAGGATTTGGTGGGTAAGTTTCAGTGAAACTTGGCATGGATTTAGCTTTGGTCTTAAGCGAATTGGCGAAATTGAACAAAATAGGATTTTGCTTGGTACTTATTCAAAAAGGAGATTATCGCCGTATGTCCCTGACATTGGAAAATGTAACACAGATAGTAGATGGCCAGTACTACATTAATGAAGCCAACCTGACTTTTGAACCAGGTTCTTTTAATGTACTGCTTGGTCGCACTTTATCTGGAAAAACGAGCTTGATGCGTTTGATGGCTGGATTGGAGCAACCGACATCGGGTCGCGTGTTAATGAATGGACGCGATATGAATGGTGTGTCGATACAAAAACGTAATGTCTCAATGGTCTATCAACAGTTTATCAATTACCCGAATATGAGCGTGTTCGACAATATTGCATCGCCACTACGTTTAGCTAAAGAATCGGAAGTAAGCATTAAAGATAAGGTGATGGAAATAGCTGAAATGTTGCGTATTACCCCCTATTTATCACGCCTGCCACTAGAACTTTCAGGCGGCCAGCAGCAACGTACCGCGATGGCGCGTGCTTTGATTAAAGATGCCGATCTCATTTTATTTGATGAGCCGTTAGTGAATTTGGATTATAAATTACGTGAGGAGCTACGCGTCGAGATGCGTGATTTATTTGCACAACGCAATACTATTGCAGTGTACGCAACCACTGAGCCTAACGAAGCGCTGGCATTGGGAGGCACGACGACCATATTACATGAAGGACGGATAATTCAGAGTGGTCCAACAGCAAAAACCTACCATAAACCTTGTAATGTGATTGCCGCGACCTTGTTTAATGAACCTCCGATTAACATGCTTCCCGGACGCATCACTAAAACCGAAGTGACTTTTGATAATACCGTGCATTTCCCTCTCACCTCCGAGCTGCTTTCTTTGGGTGAAGGCGACTATCAATTCGGAATACGGCCTAGTCATTTGAGTTTATTGCCGAAAAATGATGATGACTTAGAAATTTCTGTGCAGGTTGAGGTGGCCGAGATCAGTGGCTCCGAAACATTTTTGCATGTGCGTAATCTGAACTTTGAAATGGTCCTGCATTTATCCGGCGTGCATAACTACAATGTGGATGAAAAAATCAACATTTATGTGCCCATCCATAAGCTCAATGTATTTCACAAGGATGGCAATTTAATCCACGCAGCTAGTCGCAGAATTGAGGGTAATTACCATGGCTGAAATCCACTTAAAATCTTTAGCGCATAGTTATGATAAAAATGCTGCTAAACCAGAATATGCGATTAGACAGATGGACCATATTTGGCAAGATGGTGGCGCCTTTGCACTGTTGGGACCGTCGGGGTGTGGCAAGTCGACCCTGCTTAATATCATTTCCGGTTTATTGGTGCCTTCGGATGGAGAAGTCTTATTTGATGGTGTGAGAGTCAATGATATTCCGACGCAAGACCGTAATATTGCCCAGGTTTTCCAGTTTCCTGTGGTCTACGACACCATGTCGGTGTTCGATAACCTGGCTTTCCCGCTACGTAATATGGGAACGGGCGAGGCTAAGATTCAATCCAAGGTCAGTGAGATTGCAGCAATACTTGAGCTGACCGACGTACTCAATAAAAAAGCCGCAAATCTTACCGCCGATGAAAAACAGAAGGTGTCCATGGGCCGTGGGTTGGTGCGTGATGATGTCTCGGCCATTTTGTTTGATGAGCCGCTTACTGTTATTGATCCTCAGCTGAAATGGAGGCTACGCCGTAAATTAAAGCAAATCCATAAACAGTTTAAGACCACTATGGTCTATGTCACCCATGATCAGCTTGAAGCGTCTACTTTTGCAGACAAAATAGCCTTGATGTACGAGGGTCAAGTCGTGCAGTTTGGCACTCCGCGTGAATTGTTCGAGCAGCCTAACCATACTTTCGTGGGTTATTTTATTGGCAGTCCCGGAATGAACTTTCTGCCAGTAAAACGCTGTGAGCAGGGGGTGTGTTTAGGTGAACAAATATTCCCACTCAATGATCTCGAGAAACAGGCCTTGCAGGTGAGTGATTCAAATAATTTGAAGGTAGGTATTAGACCTGAATTTGTACACGTGTGGGATAAACCCAATGGTAATGCTTATCGGGCCGAAGTCGAGTTTGTTGAAGATTTGGGAACCTACAAAATTGTTAGCCTAAAACTAGGTGAACATTTGATTAAAGCGCGCTTGCCAGAGGATCAAAAAGTTCCTCAAGATCACGCTTTTATAAGCTTTCCAGAACAGTGGTTAATGCTTTATATCGACGAGTTTCTTGTCGCTAAGGATGAAAATCATGAATAAATCCTATACGAATAGAGCGTGGTTTCTAGTTCTACCGGTGTTTTTATTGGTGGCCTTTAGTGCCATTGTGCCTTTAATGACAGTGGTGAATTATTCACTGCAAGATATTTTTGATGTTAGTACCCGTTATTTTGTCGGTGTCGAATGGTACCGAGAGATACTTAATGACCCGCGTCTACAGGACTCATTAGTACGCCAATTTATATTCTCGGGAGCTGTGTTGTTGATTGAAGTCCCATTAGGGATCGGTGTTGCATTGATGATGCCTAAAGCAGGTAAGTGGTCGGTAGTCACTTTAATCGTATTAGCATTACCTCTATTAGTACCACTCAATGTAGTCGGTACGATTTGGCAGATCTTTGGTCGTGCTGATATCGGACTATTCGGCTGGGCGCTTAATGGGGTAGGTATAAATTACAATTATGCCGCTAATCCCATGGATGCCTGGTTTACGGTACTTCTGATGGATGTTTGGCATTGGACATCATTAATTGCCTTATTGTCTTTCTCAGGGCTACGCGCTATTCCCGATGCATATTATCAGGCTGCAAGTATTGACCGGGCTTCTAGCTGGGCGGTATTTCGTTACATTCAATTGCCTAAACTTAAAAGTGTTCTCTTGATTGGGGTACTACTGCGATTTATGGACAGCTTTATGATTTATACCGAACCCTTCGTGTTAACGGGTGGTGGTCCGGGTAACTCAACAACCTTCTTAAGCCAAACACTAACTAAGATGGCGGTGGGGCAGTTTGATATAGGACCGGCAGGCGCTTTTTCGATTATCTATTTCTTGATCATTCTATTAGTCAGTTGGTTGTTTTATACCGCGATGACTCATGGCGATAGTAAATAATTAATGAAAAGGATGCACTTATGGGTAAGAAAGCAACAGTGAAGCTTAGCTTGTTCTTACTATTGCCTTTTTATTGGTTGTTTTATAGCAACATGACCCATAACGATAGTAAATAATTAATGTAAAGGATGTACTTATGAATAAGAAGAAAACACTGGGGCTTGGCTTGTATATCTTGTTTTTGCTATTGCCTCTTTATTGGTTGTTGATGATGTCGTTCAAAAGTAATCAAGAGATATTAGGCGGCCTTACTTTTTGGCCTAACACTTTTACTTTTGCTAATTATATGACTATTTTTACTGATGCAAGTTGGTACATGGGTTACATCAATTCCATTTATTATGTATCACTAAATATGGTTATTACCTTATTAGTTGCCTTACCTGCGGCCTATGCTTTTTCACGCTTTCGTTTTATTGGCGACAAGCATCTATTCTTTTGGCTACTGACCAACAGAATGGCGCCACCGGCAGTATTTTTATTGCCTTTCTTTCAACTCTATTCATCGGTGGGTTTGTTCGATACCCACATTGGTGTGGCGCTTGCGCACTGTTTGTTTAATGTGCCATTGGCGGTATGGATTTTGGAAGGATTTATGTCTGGTGTACCTCGTGAAATTGATGAAACTGCGTATATCGATGGCTACAGTTTTCCGAAGTTTTTTGTGAAAATATTTATCCCCTTAATTAGCTCGGGTATTGGTGTTACGGCATTCTTTTGTTTTATGTTTAGTTGGGTTGAGTTGTTATTAGCAAGAACCTTAACTGCGGTTAATGCTAAACCTATTGCGGCGGTGATGACAAGAACGGTGAGTGCATCGGGTATTGATTGGGGCGTTTTAGCGGCGGCTGGAGTCTTGACTATCTTACCAGGCGTATTAGTTATTTGGTTTGTTAGAAATCATGTGGCGAAGGGCTTTGCCCTTGGTCGTGTATAGGAGAAATGTATGGATTGGATGGCTTGGACCACACCCTCAGCGTTATTTTTTATCGGTATTGGCTGTATATTATTGGCCATGACTTGCTGGGAGTTAATAAGCCCCTGCGTGGCAAGAAAAGGATTTTTTCCTATTGAAACCACCCGTGGTGACAGATTATTTATTAGCTTATTAAGCAGTGCGTTTATACATTTAGGGTTTATTGGGTTTACAGAAATATCGATCTGGGTACCCTTTAGCATTGCTGTAGTTTGGTTATTAACCGTTATGAAATGGGGGTGAAAAGACAAAGAGAGTACCGAGGGCCTTACCTAAGGATGTGTGTTGGCACTATTTGGTGCCTACAGTAAAAATATTATGTGCACTTTAATAACAAAAGGAATGTAACAATGCTTTATAGAAAAAAATCAATGTTTACACTTGGACGTTTAAGTGTTGCGATGTTAATCGCCGGCTGCAGTAGTTTAGCGATGGCGGATCAATATGACGATGCGGCAAAAACCTGGATTAACGATGAATTTACCCCATCAACCTTAACTGAGCAACAGCAGTTAGACGAGATGAGTTGGTTTAAAAAAGCAGCTGAACCGTATCGCGGTATGGAGATTAATGTCGCTTCTGAAACCCTTACCACCCATGAATATGAGAGTAAAATCTTAGCCAAAGCATTTTTCGAAATTACTGGCATAAAGGTTAATCATGACTTGATCCAAGAAGGGGATGTTGTTGAAAAGCTGCAAACCCAAATGCAATCTGGGCGTAATATTTACGATGCTTACGTTAACGATTCGGATCTAATTGGTACGCATTTTCGTTACGGTAAAGTCGTACCAATCAGTGACTTTATTGCCGGTGAAGGTAAGGCAGTCACTTCGCCAACATTGGACTTAGAAGATTTTATTGGCTTAAGTTTTACCACTGGACCTGATGGAAAAGTCTATCAATTGCCGGATCAACAGTTCGCCAACTTATACTGGTTCCGAGCCGATTGGTTTGAGCGTGATGATCTGAAAAAGAAATTTAAAGCCGAATATGGTTACGAGCTAGGGGTGCCACTTAACTGGTCAGCCTATGAAGATATTGCTGAGTTTTTCTCAGTAAAAGTAAAAGAAATTGATGGTAAGCGTATCTATGGACACATGGATTACGGTAAAAAAGATCCTTCTTTAGGCTGGCGTTTTACTGACTCATGGTTATCAATGGCCGGGGCAGGTGATAAAGGCATTCCCAATGGTATCCCAGTTGATGAGTGGGGAATACGTATCGAAGGTTGTAATCCTGTTGGCTCAAGCGTTAGTCGTGGTGGTGCAACCAATGGCCCGGCAGCAGTTTATGCCACAGCGAAATACGTTGAATGGCTAGAAAAATATGCGCCGCCTGAAGCTGCCGGTATGACCTTTGGTGAATCCGGTCCAGTACCCGCACAAGGCAGTATTGCCCAGCAAATTTTCTGGTACACCGCCTTTACAGCGGATATGACCAAACCCGGTTTACCCGTTGTAAACGAAGACGCTTCTCCTAAGTGGCGTATGGCACCTTCACCGCGTGGACCTTACTGGGAAGAGGGCATGAAACTGGGTTACCAAGATGTGGGCTCATGGACCTTCTTAAATTCTACGCCGTTAGATCGTCGTCAAGCCGCGTGGTTATATGCACAGTTTGTCACTTCAAAATCAATCTCTCTGAAAAAGACCATCGTTGGCTTAACGCCTATTCGTGAGTCAGATATTAACTCTCAAGCGATGACCGACATGGCACCGCAATTAGGTGGTTTAGTTGAGTTTTATCGCAGTGATGCACGTGAGCAATGGACCCCAACGGGATCTAATGTGCCGGATTATCCTAAGCTTGCGCAGTTATGGTGGCAATATGTTGCTGAAGCGGCAAGTGGTGAAAAAACACCACAACAAGCAATGGATGGTTTAGCCGCAGCTCAAGATAAAGTAATGGCGCGTTTAGAGCGCAGTAAGGCGCAGGGCGAATGTGGTCCTAAGCTTAATGAAGAGAAAGATCCTGAGTTTTGGTTGAGCCAACCGGGTTCACCAAAAGCTAAATTACCTAATGAAAAACCACCGGGTAAAACAATTGCTTATAAAGATCTGATCAGCGGTTAATTACTTGTAGTTAATAAAAATCAGTAATAAAAAAGGCTCTATTAGATAAACTAATAGAGCCTTTTTTTATTACCTAGGGCTGCGTATAAACATCTTATTTTTATCGCGGGTTATTCATATAATTTGTAACTTCATCTTGTTGCTGTTGATCTAAATACAAGCCTAATTTAGTCCTACGCCACAATACATCTTCACTATTTTTTGCAAATTCATGGTCCATTAGATAATCAATTTCACGGCTATATAAACCACTACCAAAATGTTGCCCCAGATCGGTTTCAGAGGTAGAACCTTCTAATAAATGCCATGTATAGGTTCCAAATTGATTGACATAACGCCTTGCAATTGCAGGTGATAACCAACTGTATTTTAACAAGAGATTATCTACTATTTGCTGTCTAGGGTAGTCAAAATCACCTCCAGGTAATGCCGCTGTCGCTGTCCAAGAGTCGCCTAATTGTGAAAAATAGGGCTTAATCAATTTCATCGCCGATTCAGAAAGCTTGCGGTACGTTGTTAGCTTTCCACCAAAGATAGATAATAGTGGTGCTTGCTCACCTTGCTGCTCTAACTCTAAGGTATAATCACGTGTGATAGCTTGCGGAGAATCAGATTCATCATCGCACAGTGGGCGAACGCCACTATAGGTCCACACGACATCAGCAACTGCAAGTTGCTTAACAAAGTGTTGATTAACAACGTCAATTAAATAGTCGACCTCGTCGTCGCTAATCGCCACTTTACGTGGATCGCCAATATACTCTACATCGGTTGTACCAATAAGAGAAAAGTCTTCCATATAAGGAATAACAAAGACAATGCGATTATCCTTATTTTGTAAAATATAAGCTTGTTCTTCGTTATGAATACGTGGCACAACAATGTGTGACCCTTTCACCAAACGAATATTACGTGGAGACTCTTCAACTAAGTTATCATCAAAAAACTGTTTAACCCATGGTCCTGCTGCATTCACTAAAGCACGAGCAGTACGTTGGAAACGGGTATTAGTTTGTGTATTTAAAATGGTCACTAACCAGAGGTTATCTTGACGTATCGCTTTCTCAACGCGACAATAGTTTTTTACTTCTGCGCCATTGGCTTCTGCATCCATCGCATTCATTATTACTAAACGTGCATCGTCGACCCAGCAATCTGAATATTCAAATCCAGTTTTCATTTCGGGTTTTAATAAGCCAGACTTAGCCAGATCAACTTGTTTGCTTGAAGGTAATGTCGTGCGTTTACCTATATTGTCGTATAAGAATAACCCGGCTCGAATCATCCATGCAGGGCGTAAAAAAGGACGGTGAGGTAAACGAAAACGCATTGGCTTAACAATGTGTGGTGCTTTTTTAAGAATTACCTCTCGCTCTGCTAATGCTTCTGATACTAAACGAAACTCATAGTGCTCTAAATAACGTAAACCACCATGAATTAATTTAGAACTTGCAGATGATGTTGCTGAAGCAAAGTCGGCAGCATCATATAGTCCGACACTCAAACCTCGTCCAGCGGCATCTGCAGCAATTCCGGCGCCATTAATACCTCCTCCAACAACAATGAGATCTAACACTTGTTGGTCTTCTTGTTCTTGATTTTGTTTGCTCATCTACGGCTCTCTTTGCTTTTAATTAGGTGGTTTTTTGTTTCTTTTCGAACATGCATAGATAATGTAGTTTATTTGTTAGCTTAAAGCACTACATTATTTCGTTTTCGAGTGCTCGAACGCTCATTTGTGGTTTTGTTTAGAGTCTGTGTCGTTTTCTAGGTAATATAAATAGGTAGTTTGATCTGGCTTATATAGTCATTTTTTTTAAAATTTGCTGGTGGTTTAAGCAAACTGGCAGATTATCAAAAGCAACTTTAGCCGAGTAAATAGATTGGTTGATGTATGTGATGATGACAATTATGTTCATGGAAATAGTTGTACATGCTTATGTAAATGACTCAGGTGATTTTTTGTAAAAGCTTAAAAACACTACCACGCACACTTCAATCAACTGCGGAACTACGTTTCGGTTTGAGTTCATTTACAGAGGTGC
>JBALXF010000389.1:0-3543 GCA_036961085.1 Psychromonas sp. | reverse complement strand
AAAAGGTTGAACGGTTCGACTATCAACGGGCATGGTGCCGGTTATGAAGTCATCACCTAGCTCAGTATATAAAATGCCTAGATGCTCAGTTAAGGTATTTACGCTGCTTGAATTAAGCCGTTCCAAACTGGTATTTTTTTTCCAAATAGACATTTTTATCCAATCATTTTAATTACAGTACATGCTTATGTAGAAGACTCAGGTGATCTTTTGTAAAAAACTTAAACACTACCACAGAGAACACAGAAAGCGCTGCACGCTCCACGGAGGAAAAGCAAAACAGTCTTAAAAGCTGACTATTACTTGTTTAGTGTTTTCCTCTATTAACTCTGTGCTCTCGGTGGTGCATTTTAAATTATTTTAATTCATTTTCATTTGCATTTTCACCTGAGTTAAATGCATAAGCATGTTACAGTATTTGTAGAAGCGCTTGTACAGGGTGTTTCAAAGTTTCCCCTTCAATACGCTTAACTTGGCTACGACATGAATAACCCGTTGCTAAACAAGCAGAACGATCACGTTTCTTAATCTCTGCTTCCCAGCTTAGACTATAAATTGCTTTTGAATCTGCTAACTTACCCGCATCGTGTCCATAGGTTCCAGCCATACCACAACACCCCACAGCAACTGATGATAAGTTGGCACCAAAGTGTTGGAATATTTTGGCCCAGTCATTGCTTGAAGTTGGCTCTGCCGTTACTTCAGTACAATGCCCAAACAAGAAGAACTGTTTCTTGGTTGCTGCTTTCATTTCACCGCTTAAGCGAGGTAATAACCACTCTTGGAAAAGTTGTACATTAAACTCGCCACGTTTATCTGCTAACGCCTGTTTATATTCATCGCGGTAACACAACACCATCGCAGGATCGGTACCTAGCATTGGAATATCAAGCTGTGCCATTTTATTTAAGAAATCGGCAGAGTCTGTTGCAGTTTTAGCAAACTTGGCTAAAAAACCTTTAATATGTTGCGGTTTACCATTAGGTTTGAAAGGTAATATTACTGGTTTATAACCTAATTTTTGAATGCTTAATACTAAATCTCGCACTACATCTGCGTCATAATAAGTAGTGAACGGGTCTTGTACAATCAACACATAATCTTGTTTCTCTTGTACTGACAAAGCCTGCAACTTAGCCAGATCAAACGCCACAATATCTTGTTTGTTAAGCTGTGATTTTAATGTTGGCGTAGAAAGTAATGGTACATCAACCATACCGACAAACTTTTCAGTCAGTGATGCCGTTAATTTCATTTTCATAAAGAAATTGAAAAAGCGAGGTGCTTTGCCCATTACTGGCGCATATTGCTCAACATAAGCAACAAAATAGTCTTTTAACGGACGTAAATAACGATCATGGTAAAGATGGATAAATCGCGCTCTAAATGTAGGTACATCAACCTGAATCGGACATTGACTGGTACACGCTTTACACGCTAGACAACCTTGCATTGCTTCCATTACTTCATGCGAAAAATCGTATTCACCCTTGCGCTTTGCTAAGGTATTGAAAAACTTTTTGAACACGCTAGCGTTTTTACCTGCATATAAATCTTTTTCAAGTTGCAGCACATCAATATCATTATTCGCTAATTGGCGTAACCACTCTCGCATTAAACCGGCTCGACCTTTCGGCGAATGACGACGATCTCTTGTTACTTTTACGGATGGGCACATAGGCGATTGTGTATCGTAGTTAAAACACAAACCATTACCGTTACAATCAATGCTTTGCTTAAAACTTTCTCGAACACTAATCGGAATTTGACGATCAAATGTGCCACGTTTAACTGCATCAACACTGACTAATTGTTCTTCAGAATTAAAGGGTGTACAAATCTTCCCTGGGTTGACTCGGTTATTTGGATCAAATACGGCTTTGATTTTTCGTAATTCAGTAAATAAGGTTTCGCCAAAAAATTCTGGACCATATTCACTACGGAAACCTTTACCATGCTCGCCCCACATCAAGCCTTTGTATTTAGCTGTTAATGCAACGACTTGGTCTGAAATAGTACGCATCATTTTTTCTTGTTCAGGGTCACACATATCAAGTGCAGGACGAACGTGTAACACACCCGCATCAACATGACCGAACATGCCATAATGCAATTTATGTTGATCTAATAACTGGCGGAATTCGATAATATAATCAGCTAAATTTTCAGGTGGTACACAAGTATCCTCAGCAAATGCAATTGGCTTAGCGCTGCCAGCTGTATTACCTAATAAACCTACCGCTTTTTTACGCATACCATAAATTTTATTGATATCAGCAAGATCATCACAAATTTGATAAGCGATCACCCCTGCTTCTTGATTAGCGATTAAAGCATCAAGTTTTTCAACTAATTCAGCAACCTTTTGTGCTTGAATTTGTTCATCTTGCTCAACAAATTCTACGATATTCAGACCATCAACGACTTTTCCTGGCACGTCCTTTATTAACTCACTGACACTAAACCAAACAATATCTTGTTTTGCTAAGTCCAATACTTTTGAGTCAATCGTTTCAACCGATAATGCATTGGCTTGCACTAAAAATGGCGCATTTTGTAAGGCAGATTGAAAGCTGTCATATTTGATATTAAACAAAGTACGGTAGGTTGGTATTTTTTGAACGTGAAGCTTTGCTTCTGTAATAAACGCCAGTGAGCCTTCAGCTCCGCACAGGATACGGGTTAAATCTAAGGTACCTGTTTCATGTTCATATACATGTTTTAGATCATAGCCGGTTAAGAATCGATTGAGTTTAGGAAAACCTTCTTCGATTTGTTGTTGATTATCTTCACAGGTTTTTATCACCTGACGATAAATAGCACCGATACTGTCTTGACGCTCGACTAGATCAATTAAGTCAATGGCTTGCATTGGTTTAGAGTCTAAAACATGGCCGTCTACTAAAACTGATTTTAATCCTAAAACATGATCACTCGTTTTTCCATAAACCAATGAGCCTTGTCCTGAAGCATCACAGCTGATCATGCCGCCGATAGTGGCACGATTACTGGTGGATAAATCAGGCGAGAAAAATAGGCCATGAGGACGTAAAAAATCATTTAATTGGTCTTTTACTACACCTGTTTGAACACGAACCCAGCCCTCTTTTTCATTAAATTCAAGGATGTTATTCATATGACGCGACAGGTCTAAAACAATATCTTGAGTTAATGACTGACCATTCGTACCTGTACCACCACCGCGTGGTGAAAAACGCACATCGGAAAATGCCGGTTGTTGAGCCAGCTTACAAATTGCAACAATATCTTGGGTGGATTTAGGGAAAATAACCGCTTGCGGTAAACACTGATAAACACTGTTATCGGTTGCCACGCTTAAACGACTCGCGTAGCTTTGTTCTATTTCGCCAGAAAAGTCCGTTGCAGTTAATGCCTTTAAAAACTCGAAATAATCTGTTTTGATATTCTCTTGAATCGCTAATTTTGGGATCATCTATAAACACCCTAGTCCATTATTATTGTGTAATATTTCAAATAAATAACTGATATTATCATAGATTTAATGCTATTAGGGGAGAAAAC
>JBALXF010000388.1:0-3560 GCA_036961085.1 Psychromonas sp. | reverse complement strand
CTTCTAATATTTTGATTTTTAATGATTTTAATTCTTTTTCATTTTTACCTGAGTTAAATGCATAAGCATGTTACTTTATCTCTAATATAAAAAAAGGGCCTTTAACTGTTAGTTAAAGGCCCTTTTTTTGAATCCGCTTTATAGCTGGCTAAGTTGTTCTTCACTTAACGCTATTGTTTCGTTTTTATTAACGCCAACACCCGCATCAATAATTGCTTGTGCAATTTGCTTAGCTTCTTCTAAAGAGTGCATTAAATAAGTACCACACTGGTATTCATTTAACTCTGGAATCTCATTCTGTGCTTTTACAGCTAACACATCATGCATTGCAGCGATCCAAGCATCACCAACTTGTGTTTCAGTCGGAGTACCAATCAAGCTCATGTAAAAACCAGTACGACAACCCATTGGTGAAATATCAATAATCTCAACTTCACTTGAATTTAAATGATCACGCATGAAACCAGCGTAAAGATGCTCAAGTGTATGAATACCTTTTTCAGATAAAATATCTTTATTCGGTGCAGTAAAACGTAAGTCAAATACCGTAATAGTATCTTTACTTGGTGTTAACATGGTTTTAGCTATGCGCACTGCAGGTGCATTCATGATCGTATGATCTACAGTAAAACTATCTAATAATGGCATTGTCTTTCCTTTCTAATTAAATTTTTAACACTGAGTTTACAGCTGATGGGTAAAATCATCATCATGCTCCTCTGTACAGTGCACAACTTCTGCACATCATATATCGACTGGCTTAGATTGTTAAGTTAACTAAAGAATAATCGCCATAACCAGCTTGAATCTAAATCTTTTTGACAACCTCGTAACTGCGCAGCATATTCCTTAGAGCGTTTATCTACGCGATGAGAAACTTTAATTAACCAAGGCTTTTTATTATAAGTCTTTCTTTTAAATCCGCCCCAGCCTTCATGATAGTTCAAGTACTGGTTATAAGCATCCCACTTAGAAACACCGTTTATTTTCTGCGTTTTATGAGTAAACCAGCCCATAAAATCAATCGCATCAGCAAAGTCATCACGGCTAGACCAAGTATTACCCGTTTCACGTTGGTAGTCATCCCAAGTCATTGTTTTTGCTTGAGCATAGCCATATGCATCACTTGCTCGACCAATCGGAATAAACCAAAAATACTCCATAGGGGGAGCCGCGTTGTGTTTAAAACTACTTTCTTGGTACATCATCGCGATCGGTACGTGTATCGGGGTGCCCCATTTTTCATTCATTTTCTTGGATGCTTTATACCAACTGCGATGTTCGTAAAAGATTTCACAAATATTATCAGGATTTTGGGGAGGAGGTGTGGCACATGAAGCTAATGTAACAGTACTAGCTATCGCAATTATTGTGTTTCGGATCTTCATCGGGATTATGTCTCGGGGTACTTACAGTTAGCACAAGTCAGAGTTAGTACTATTCGAATGATGAATAGCACTAACTAAGAAAATCTAGTTCTTTTATTTCATTTTTGCGTTAGTAAAATAATCTTGCAAAAAGTCATCAAAATTGAGTGTATCATTTGACTCAATTTGTTCCTGTTTTTGTAATGAAACTAATTTTTCCTGCTCAAAAAAAGCATCTGAGTAAATATTGTAATCTTGGACAATTAACTGTTCTTTATAGGTTTTTGCTAAACTGATAGCTAGCGTACCATTATCAATCCCACCATCATTGATCATTTTTAAGATACGGGCAGAGCTGGTTAATTCCGGTGCCGCAAAGCGCGGTGCAATATGCTCTATTGCTTCTAAATAATTCTGATTGTCTACAGTTTTATCAAGCTCGATTGCAAGGTCTTTTAATTGTTCAGTTAACCATTGTCCCCAAGCTGCAACATCTTGCTTTTTATCTGCAATGTCCAACATCAAGTTAGGTTCACGACCATTAGTTACAATTTGAGTGAAATTATCAGAGCATTGCTGATACTGTGAAGGCGTTAATTCCGGCGATGGTATCATTGCACACCAGGTTAAAAATAGATCTAAGAAATTAACCTGCTCTAATGTAATACCCAACTTACAAAACGGGTTCACATCCAAAGAACGGATCTCAATATACTCGATACCACGAGCATTTAACGCTTGAGAAGGGGTTTCTTGTCCCTGCTGTACACGTTTGGCACGAATTGAAGCATAAAGCTCATTTTCGATTTGTAGCAAATTGTCATTTAACTGAATATATTGATCATCATTTTTGATCCCCAATTCAGCAAACTCAGGAGATTTTTTATTTAATGCATCTCGAACAGAGCTTAAATAACCATCGAGGCTGTTATAACAAATATTCAATGAAGATTGTTCGTTATTGGTATAGCCTAAATCGCTAAGACGTAAAGATGTCGCATAGGGAAGGTAGATAGTCCCCTTGCCCGTTTCAATAAAATCAAAACCACTCTCTTTACCTTGTAAAAATGATTTACAAATTGCAGGTGAGGCACCAAATAGATAAGGGATAACCCAACCATATCTTAAATAGTTACGAATCAGTCCCATGTAACCAGCTGATTGGGCCTCTTTACCCGATAATGGCGATTGTTGTGCAATTGCCCAACTATCCCAAAACGCTTCAGGTAATGAAAAATTATAATGCACACCGGAAATGATTTGCATCATGCTGCCATAACGGTTTTGCAACCCTTGGCGATATGTTGTTTTCATTTTACCGATATTAGATGTGCCATATTGTGCCAATTCAACCTCAGCTTCATTTTCAATATAGCAAGGCATACTCATAGGCCATAGCGACTCATCACCTAAGTTTTTAGCTACGTAATGATGAATATCATTTAAGTAATCAAATAACTGTCCGGTGCTCTTCGCAACTGGCGTGATGAATTCTAATAAGCTTTCAGCAAAATCAGTAGTAATAGTGCTATGGCATAAGGCACTACCAAAAGAATAAGGATGTCTATTCAGAGACAATTTCCCATTCTCCTTTACACGTAATGTTTCGCGTTCAATACCACGACCAAATCCTGTCATAGATTCTGGTTGTTGGCTAAAAATAGCTAGATGTTGCTTAAAATTAAAAGACAAGAGCATACCCACTGAAAGTAACTAGAAGTAGTACGAGAGTACATGATAAAAGATACCATTTACAAGTTTAAAGATAAGGCTAATCACTCACTAACATGATTAACTAAGAGGTAACTGCTTAAAACAAAAGCAATTGTTGCATTTGTAAGCAATAAATATCGAACCGCTTTAACGTAATAATAAATAAAAAATTAGTCAAATTACTGACTTACTTCCATTAATCGCTAATGTTAATAGAGCAACTCGAACAGTTAAGCAATCTATTTAAAATATAAACACAGACTTTATTCACATATTCAACTTCATTACCTCATAAAAAAAACCACTTAAATAAGTGGCTTTAAATCTAAACGGTAAGCGTTGGTTGCAATTATTTAACTATTCAGCACCTATTCTAATTTGAGGCATTTATATCCAAACACGAAGTAAATGCTCTGGACTAAGCCATTTATGCTTAGTTCAAGGCGAAAAAGCGCAGTTTAGTGGTTTAAATGAGCATTT
>JBALXF010000387.1:0-3563 GCA_036961085.1 Psychromonas sp. | reverse complement strand
TAGCGATTCAATAGACAAATACCGTGATCAAGATCTGTATTTTAATTATTTGTATTGTTATTTGTATTGTTGGTTGTATCTATATTTGTATTCACATTTTCTTTTTTGTATTGTTATTTGTGTCTAATTGTTTGTTTTCATTTGTTATGTTTGCCTTTTTACAGTGTTTTTAACAAAATAATATAAAAAAATAATAGTTTTAAATATGTATTCAATACCAATCATAAATTTAGAACTATAATTTGTAATACAAATATTGTTAAGTATAATACAAGTTGAGCTGGTTGAAATAACAGCAGTCTAAATTATCCAAGCTGAATACTTTTACTAATGAAGAGAGTTAACATGGCAAGAATTCCAATGTATCGACAAATAGCTGATATCGTTCGTGGAAAAATTAAAAGTGGCGATTATAAAGTCGGAGAAGCCTTACCGACTGAAGCACAGCTGAGAGAAGATTTTTCTGTTAGTCGTGTCACGATCAGACAAGCGCTTAAATTATTAATTGCGAATGAAGAGCTGGAAAGTATCCAAGGGAGTGGTACTTTTGTTAAGGAAAGTAAAATAAATTATGATATTTATCAGCAATCTAGCTTTGGTGAAAAATGGTCTCACCTGAATATTGCGACTCATAGTAATGTCATCATTTTTGAAATCACTTTGCCAAGCATAACCCTGGCTGAATTGCTTAATATTAGCGAAACGGACCGTGTGTTTCATGTGAAACGTGTCCGAGGCATAGAAGATCACCCGATCACGGTAGAAGAAACATGGATGCCGCTAGAGTTGTTTCCTGATCTGACTTATGAGGTGATGGAAAAGTCAAAGTATGACTTTATTGAAAATACTAAGGGTTTGGTCATAGATCGAAGCGAGCAAGAAATTATTCCTACTTTGCCTTCTGAAGAAGTATCTGAACTACTCAATATTAATAGGGAACAGCCTATTATTGAAAAAAGAACACGCAGTTTTTTAGCGGATGGGACAGTCTTTGAATATAGTCGTAATCACTTTACATCAAACGATTACAAATTTACGGTAGTGGCTAAGCGCCATTTAAATGAGACTAAAGTAAAAACGAGATAACCATTTCGGCAACCATGTCGTCAACTATGACGACAGGTTAACTCGTTCTATTACATTTGATCAATAAAAACTAATCCATCAAATGTTCTAAACCGTAAACTAAGTGATCTCGTTTAACGACTTCTTTACAAGCTAAGCAAATGCCCGGCATAAATGATTCACGATGCATTGAGTTATGCTCGATTTTTAAGGTTTCGCTTAATCCACCTAAAAATACCGTTTGCTGAGCAACCACGCCAGGTAGACGAATCGAATGCAGTTTTACGTCATGCAGAGTTGCACCTCGAGCGCCTTCGATAAGCTCTTTATCACTACTTTCTGCGGTTGCTTTAGTACGCGCCGCTGAGATTAACTCTGCGGTACGAATTGCGGTACCAGAAGGGCTTTCTTCTTTTTGCGTACTATGTGCTTCGATAATTTCAGCATCTGGCAAGTATTTAGCCGCTTCAGCTGCAAATTTCATCATTAGTACTGCACCGACAGAAAAATTTGGTGCGATTAATCCACCCATTTTTTTTTCTGCCGCTAAATTTTGCAAGATGTTTACTTGTTCGATTTGGAAGCCACTGGTTCCGACAACTGGGCAAGCACCTGCATTTAGAATGATTTGCGTATTATTAAACCCTGCAGAAGCAGCAGTTAAATCAACAACAACTTGCGCACCGGTGTCGCGGATAAGTTGCCCTAAGTCATCGCCAAAATCGCATTTCCCTACCAATTGTAGCTCTGGATCATTAGTGATTGCATTAACGGCTTCACTGCCCATACGCCCTTTAGCGCCATTTACGATAACTGTAACCATTGATATTCCTTTATGAATCTTTTATAGGTGAAAATAGTTTAAATAATAAAATAGGCAGCAAAGGCTACCCAGCTAAGTGCTAATAAAACCCAAGGTAATGGACTACTTTTACTGTTTTTTTCAGGTGTTTCAATGGGTTCTTGTTGTACTTGTTCGCTAGCTTTCTCTTGTTGTCTTTTCTTTTTCTTATTCGCTTTATCAGCTTCACGTAACTTATTCTTAGCTGTTTTTTTGTATTCAGCAATGCCTTTCTGAATGCCTAATGCGATTAAGCGAGTCTGCTCTTTTGTTTGACCTGGCTTTTGCGTTTTTTTAGCTATAGCCATCGCTTCATCTTGTGTCTCTACTGAAATATTTTGATTTTTATTCATCTGATTTACACTTCTTCATTACGGAGTTTATCTAAACGTAATAACGCTTTATCACAGATAGTATCTAGGAAATCCTCTGGGTCGTCATAATCATATTTGTCTAAGTGAGCAAGTAACTGCTTACCAATGGCCGACATAGATTGGATCTCTTCATGACTACGTCCACATCCTTGACAGTGAGTTCCATCTTTAGTGCAATTACTGATGCACGGGCTAAACTTCATTGCGATTTCCTTGTGTTATAGGTAATTGTTAATAAAAACAACTATCAAATTATGCTTGTTTGCAGATAAATAGTAAAAGTTTTCATATAATCAGAGTTGATTAAAGGCTTAGTCTAACAACTTTGTAGGAGCGATTCATGGATTTTAAAATCCTTTTTATCAGTATTTGCAGTTTGATCTTAATTGCTTGCTCTGATTCAACGGAACAATTAAATGAACAATATGGTAAGGGGCAACCCAGAGATAGGCAGTTACCCTCTAGTGTCCCGTTAGCCATTCAATTTAATGACCATGTTATGCCAATTCTAGCGAATCGCTGTGTCGTCTGCCATGGTTGTTACGATGCCCCTTGCCAATTAAAACTGTCTGGCCCTGAAGGAATCGATAGAGGCGCTTCTCCACTTAAAGTGTACGATGCCAACCGCCTACTAGCGATGAAACCCTCTCGTTTGTTTGTCGATGCACAAAGCATCGAAGAGTGGCGTGATAAAGGCTTTTCTAGCATGCTTAATGAGCGAGATCAAACCACCATAGCCAATCTAGATGGCAGTGTTCTATATCAATTATTGGTACAAAAAAATCAGCATCCTCAACCACAAGCAGGTCGCTTGCCTGCGAACTTTAACTTCAAAATTAAGCGAGAAGATTTTTGTCCGGATGAAAATACACTCGAAGATTACCAAGAAGAGTTTCCGCTTGCTGGCATGCCCTATGGTCTGCCAAACCTTAGTAATGACGAATTTAGAACGCTTGAACGCTGGATTGCGCAAGGTGCACCTATGTCTGAGCCGATTCCATTGCAGAAACCGATTTTGAATTTAATTGTAAAATGGGAAAAGAAGCTCAATGGCATCACTAATAAAGAGCAATTAATAAATCGTTATATTTACGAACACTTGTTTTTAGCGGACCTTTATTTTGAACAAGTAAGTGTTGAAGAAGAGGGGCAACCTATTTTTTTCCGCTTAGTTCGCTCAAGCACGCCACCAGGGCAAGCAATTAAAGAGATTGCGACACGTAGACCCTACGAAGACCCTAAAGTATATCGCGTCTATTACCGACTTCAACGTAATCTCGAAG
>JBALXF010000386.1:0-3576 GCA_036961085.1 Psychromonas sp. | reverse complement strand
TGTCCCAACCAACCAAAAAAAGCAGCGTGTTAGTGGAACTAAGATGAGAATGAAACGGAACTCAGTACGCCAGAAAGGCGTTACAGCAGCTAAAAAAAATAAGGTCTATGAAACGTTTTCTAGTGTACGTTTCTTTGTTGTCGCAATCATCATTGCTGGCATTGGCGTGTCATTAATTAGCCGCCTTGCATATCTTCAGGTTATTGCGCCAGAACATCTTACTAATGAAGCTGATAAACGTAGTTTACGGATTACAAAATCTGTTGCTCACCGAGGTAATATTGAAGATCGTCATGGCGAGGAATTGGCGATTAGTGTACCCGCTTATGCAATTTGGTTAGATCCTAAAACGGTTAAAAGTAAATATGCTTTTACTGAAGAAGAGTGGCTAGATAGTGAAGTTATTAGTGAGCGTACAGGCAAAAAAAGCTATAAAAAAGAGTATTTCCACAGTTCAAAAAAATGGGCTGCATTAGCTGAAATATTAGAAATTAAACCAGAAACGTTAGTTAAAATTATTTCCAGACCTAACTCGCGTTTTGCCTATTTAAAACGCCAAGTAAATAAACCCATTGTTGATTATATTCGTAAATTAAAACTAGCGGGTATAGCTAATCAACTTGAGTCTCATCGTTTTTACCCAACTGGTGAAATTAACGCCAATATCATTGGACTAACCGATCTTGATGCTCAGGGAATTGAAGGCATTGAAAAAAGTTATAATAATTACCTACAAGGGCAGACGGGACAAAAACGTGTTCGCAAAGATAGACTTGGTAATGTCATTGATAATATAGAAGTGATCCAAGAGAAAAAAGAAGCGGGAAATCTTCAGTTAAGTATTGATCAACGGATCCAAGCGGTTGCTTATATTGAGCTGAAAAGAGCGATTAAGATGCATGATGCTACCTCTGGCTCAGTGGTTGTTTTAGATGTTAGAACAGGCGAGATCTATGCAATGGTAAATTACCCTTCATTCAATCCAAATGATCGTACTCAATATCAACCTTATAAATTAAGGAACCGTGCAATAACCGATACCTTTGAACCAGGATCCACTGTAAAACCGTTAGTAGTTTCTAGTGCACTTGCTTATGAGAAAACAGATGTAGATGAAGTGATAGATACTTCACCAGGTTGGATGCACATAGGTGGGCGTCGTGTACGAGATGGCCGTAATTATGGAAAATTGAGCCTGAATGAAATTCTAAAAAAATCCAGTAATATTGGTGTTAGTAAGCTTGCACTGCGTTTGAAACCAGGGCAATTACAGCAAACCTTTGCCGATTTTGGATTTGGAAATGATACTGGAACTGGCTTAATCGGAGAAAGCATGGGGCGTTTACCCATTCGTCATCGTTGGTCCGATTTTGAACTTGCTACCATGTCATTTGGCTACGGGATAACGACCACTACATTACAACTTGCTAAAGCATATGCAATTTTGGGTAATGGTGGGGTAGAGCATAATTTATCAATTTTAAAAAATGAAAACCCAGGTGAAGGAGAGCAAGTTATCCCACGTCATATTGCGCAAGAAGTTGTTGCAATGATGGAAGGAGTCAGTGAAAAAGGCGGTACTGCACCTAAAGCTAAAGTAGAAGGTTATCGAATAGCAGGTAAAACAGGTACTTCTCGTAAAGCGGAAGCAGGTGGCTATGGTGATGATTATGTTGCAGTTTTTGCTGGTTTAGCACCAGCGAGTAATCCCCGTTTTGCAATTGCGGTGATGATTAATGAACCGCAAGGTGATCGCTACTATGCCGGTGATGTTGCCGCTCCTATCTTTTCTTCGGTAATGAAGAGTACGCTTTTATTAAGTCATGTCCGCCCAGATGATCAAGAAAATAGTTATACCTATTTGTTGGAGTCAAATTAAATATGAGTCAGTTTCCAGAACAAGTCTTGCTAGAGGACTTGTTGATGCCTTGGTTAAAGGTAAACACTCCACCAATACAAGTCTCAGGGATCACTTTAGATAGCCGCTCAGTATCAAATGGCGACCTGTTTGTTGCCATTCAAGGCGCCTTAATGGATGGTCGCACCTATATTAACAATGCCATTAAAAGTGGTGCTTGCGCCGTTTTATCAGAGACTAAAAATGAACAAAAGCATGGCCAAGTCGAAATATTGTCTGGTGTTACAATTATTCAAATTTACCAACTCCCTATGATCTTAAGTGAACTAGCTTACCGCTTTTATTTCTCTAATATAGAGTTGCATAAAGTGGTTGCTATCACTGGCACCAATGGCAAAACAACAATCGCCAGTTTACTTGCAAATTGCTGTGATTTATTAGGTAAAAAAAGTGCTCAAATGGGCACTATTGGTAATGGTCTATTCGGCCAACTAAAGAGTAGTTTAAACACCACACTTGATCCTATTTCGGTGTTTTCTGAGTTGAGAGAGTATCAACAACAGTCAGTTCAATATACATTTATGGAAGTTTCTTCTCATGGCCTTTACCAAGACAGAGTGACAGCTTTACCTTTTCATAGTGCAATATTTACTAACTTAACACGTGATCACCTTGATTATCATGAGTCGATGGAAAATTATGAACAAGCGAAAAAAAGCTTGTTTAGCGACTATCCACTTAAGCATCGAATTATAAATGCCGACGATCCTACTGGATCGCGTTGGTTAAAGGATTTTCCTGACGCAATTGCTTATGGTTTTAACGCTGAAGTAACGGATATTGATAAACCTTATCTACATGTTTCAGATGTAAATTATCATGCACAAGGTGTTAATTTCAATTTTCAATCAAGTTGGGGAGATGGAGAAATATCTGCCCCTTTTTATGGTGATTTTAATGTTTCTAATTTAGCGGCTGTATTAACCCAATTATTAGTTGAAGATGTAACAATCAAACAAGCTGAACATATTTTTCCAAAATTAACTATGGTACCTGGACGAATGGAGCAGTATCATTTTGAACCTCAAGCTATTACCTTTGTTGTTGATTATGCTCACACTCCCGATGCCTTAAAAAATGCATTATTAGCATTGCAAAAACATAAATCTGAAGGACGTCTTATTTGTGTATTTGGTTGCGGTGGTGATCGAGATAAAGGTAAGCGCCCTGAAATGGCTAAAGTAGCTGAAAGCTATGCGCAGAAAGTTGTATTGGTTGATGATAACCCACGTACTGAAAACAGCGATCAGATTATGAATGATATTATGCAGGGGTTTATTAATAAGGACGCAGTGGAAATTATTCATCAACGACAACGGGCAGTAAAGCATTTGCTCGCGACTGCGCAAGTGGGGGATATTGTTTTATTAGCAGGAAAAGGTCATGAAGATTACCAAATAATCGGTAATCAGCGTATTCATTATAGTGATCGCGAACTATTAGCTTCTTTACAAGACTAACAGGCGTGCATGAATATTATCTTCATTAATAACACTATTTTATTCAAAAATAATAATAATAATAAATAACAAGGCACATTTATGATCGCTTTAACGCTGCAGGAAGTCGCTCAAGTTACAAATGGTCAACTCCTCAATTCATCTACAGCCAGCCAAACCATTATTCAAGTCAGTACAGATACTAGAGCAATTCAATCG
>JBALXF010000385.1:0-3584 GCA_036961085.1 Psychromonas sp. | reverse complement strand
AGACCAGTTGATTAGTATTTGCGGTGCCGTAGAAAGTACATGTGCCAGGAGAATGATACGCACCACACTCCATCTGTAATAATGCACTTTTATCGACACTACCTGCGGCATATTTCTGTCTAATATCAACTTTTTCGTCATTATCGACGCCCGTTGACATAGGTCCTGCAGGGATAAATGCAGTAGGTAAATGAGCGAATGTTAGCGCGCCCATTAACTGCCCTGGTGCTATTTTATCACAAATACCCAGTAATAATGTGCCATCAAATACGTTATGGCTGAGTGATAGAGCCGTGGCTTGAGCAATAAGATCACGTGAAAACAGTGACATATCCATTCCCGCCTGACCTTGTGTTACACCGTCACACATAGCCGGTACGCCACCAGCTACTTGTGCAGTATGACCCAGCTCGGCAAGTGCTAACTTGATTTGATCCGGATAGGTTTTATAAGGCTGATGAGCACTCAACATATCGTTATATGAGGTAATAATACCAATATTTGAACGCATGAAATCGAGTATTTTTTCTTTTTCACTTTGACAAGATGCTGCAACTGCATGCGCTAAATTGCCACAAGATAACGATTCACGCGTTTTGCCTACATCAGCTTGTTGCTGTGTCTTTTTTAAGAAATCAGCACGAGAAATGGCACTACGAGCAATAATACGCTCAGTGACCTCAAGAATTACAGAGTGAGTCATGCTACTTCCTTACTTATATTTAATGTATTTAATGCCTGCATTGCTCTATCTAATACTTGTTCGTGAGTACCATCAATATCAACAACCGCAACGTTCGCTTCATTGTCAGGACGCTCTAATGTCGCAAACTGTCCATTGACCATATTTTCTTGCATAAAGTGCCCTTTACGCCCGCGCATTCTTTGCATAATTAAATCAATTGAGCCATCGAGAAAAAGAAAGTTAACATTCTTATTTCCCTCTCGTATTTGCTCTCGATAAGACTTTTTAAGCGCAGAACAAACAATGATCCCAGTTTCATTTTTACTTTCTAAGCTAAAAGCGGCATCACGTATACGTTCTAGCCAAGGTGCTCGATCGTTATCGTTAAGTGCTTCTCCACTCGCCATTTTGATAATATTAGCTTTTGGATGTAGGTCATCGCCATCGATAAACTTGTATCCCGCCATTTTTGAAAGTTGCTCTCCAATGGTGCTTTTCCCACAAGCACAAACGCCCATTACGATAATACTTTTGCCTGACATACTTTCTCCTTGTCACTACTTTGAGCTAGGTCGCATTTTTTAATTAAATGTTGAATATGTATTTACCTTACGACAGTTACCCGTAACATGTTACCGGTAACTTAAGTATTTGTGAACTTTAGCACAAATATAATTAATCTTAAACATAAGGCAAAACCATGGAACAACTTGCTCAACAAGCAGATCCTACATTCCTGCTAATAATTGCTGCTTTAGCTGTAATTTCTTTACTTATTCTTATTATTAAATTGAAGGTGCATGCCTTTATATCCCTAACATTAGTTAGTCTTGGGACTGCAATAGCAACGGGTGTTTCTTCTGACCAAGTTGTACCTACTATGATGAGTGGTTTTGGTGGAACGCTCGCTTCAGTGGCTTTATTAGTTGGCTTAGGCTCAATGATTGGTAAAATTCTTGAGGTAACTGGCGGAGCAAAAGTGCTGGCAGACACTTTAATCGGTCGTTTTGGAGAAAAACGCGCGCCTTTAGCACTAGGTGTTGCATCGCTACTATTTGGTTTCCCGATCTTTTTTGATGCAGGTTTGATCGTGATGATGCCAATCATCTTTAGCGTTGCAAAACGTTTTGGTGGTTCAGTATTAACCTATGCCCTGCCTTCAGCGGGTGCCTTTGCGGTAATGCATGCTTTTGTACCGCCTCATCCAGGGCCGGTTGCAGCAGCTGATTTACTCGGTGCAAATATCGGTTTATTATTATTTGTCGGTCTACTCGTTGCTATTCCAACATGGTATTTCGGTGCCTATTTATTCGGTAAATACGCCGGTAAAAAGTTTGATATTCCCCTTTCAAAAGCCTTTTTCGGTGATGAAAAAGTGATCAATGAAAATCAGTTACCTAAATTTTCAACTGTGATGGCAATTCTTGTATTACCGGTAGTCTTAATTTCTTTAGATACTGGCTTAAACACCTTAGCAGTTGCAGGTGTTATTGATGCGAACTCAGCAACCGTAGACTTCCTACGTATGTTAGGTAAAACGCCAGTTGCGTTATTAATCACCTTATTGGTGTGTCTAGCAATCTTTGCTAAAGACTACGGCATGAGAAAACTAGAAGCGCTATGTACTATATCTCTAGCACCAATTTGTGCAGTGATCTTAGTGACGGGTGCCGGTGGCATGTTTGGTGGAGTATTACGTGCAAGTGGTATTGGCCATGCATTATCAGATGCATTATCTGATACTGGAATGCCAATTATTCTAGCAGCTTTCATTATTTCAACCTGTCTGCGTGTTGCCCAAGGCTCAGCAACCGTTGCATTAACCACAACTGCAGCGCTAATTGCACCTATGGTTGCTTCAACCGTTGGATTAACTGATTTAGACCTTTGTTTTATCGTTATCGCAATTGCATCGGGTGCAACGGTACTGTCACATTTTAATGATTCAGGATTCTGGTTAGTTTCTCGTTTGTTAGATATGGATGAGAAAACAACCTTAAAAACATGGACAGTGATGGAGACACTACTGGGTAGTATCGCCTTCATTATCGTCGCGACACTTAGCTATATTCTATAAGGTTTTAATATGAAAACACTTGAACAACAATTACAACAGATTCGTATCGTTCCTGTTATTGCGATAAAAGATACCGCACAGGCTGTTCCTTTAGCAAAAGTATTAGTCGAAAATGGACTACCTTGCGCAGAAGTCACTTTCAGAACAGCTGCAGCGGTAGAGTCAATACGTCTAATGCGTAAAGCTTACCCTGAATTATTAATTGGAGCTGGGACAGTATTAAACGCAAAACAAGTCGATCAAGCGATTGTAGCCGGCGCTGATTTTATTGTGAGCCCTGGATTAAATCCAAATACGGTAAAGTATTGTCAGCAACAAGGCATAGCCATTGTGCCAGGGGTAAATAATCCAAGTTTGGTTGAGCAAGCGATGGAGCTAGGTTTAAAAACGCTTAAGTTTTTCCCAGCTGAACCCTCTGGTGGTATTGCAATGCTGAAGTCTTTAGCTGCGGTTTATCCAGTCAAATTTATGCCTACCGGGGGAATTTCAGTCAATAATGTTGATGATTATTTAGCGCTAGATTCAGTGATCGCCTGTGGCGGAACTTGGATGGTACCAACTGATTTGATTGATCAAGGTAAGTGGTCTGAAATAGCCGAGTTAATTAAAGCGCTATAACTATTTATTTAACTCTAAGAAAATGCCCCTCTAACGCACTGCGATAGAGGGGCATAAAATCGTCAACTAAAATAGTTTAGATTAGATTGTTAGCAATGACCAAGCCATGCCCACCGTACCAACCACAGCGAATGACAATACAATTTATCCCGGCATACTGCCGTCTTTCTCTGCTGGTTTAGTACATGGTTGCCTGCAAAAATG
>JBALXF010000384.1:0-3591 GCA_036961085.1 Psychromonas sp. | reverse complement strand
GAACCCATTAGAAGATCGAAATGTTGCATTACCGATTTCCAAATATCGAGAAGCATTAATGACCCGCTTTGATATTAAAGAAACACTTGATGTGGAAGGTGCTGGTTTTATTTTATTTGGTAAGTGCATGTTAAGTAAAGATAAAAAACGTAGATATATACAGTTGTGGGGTAATGAAGTGCAATATATCTATGTTTCTAAAGTGAAAGCATAATAGATATCGAAATGGTATTTTGACCATCACGTTCCTGTATCTTTATATCCATGTTTTATTAGTGGTTATTGTGCAATTCTAACGAATACTATTATAATTAATAGTGAGAGATTAGAGAAATATGGGGGTGTTGTATGAAAATTCTATCCATAATCGCTTGTGCACTTATCTTCATTCCGCAGTTGGCTTACGGGGGAGTCACTCCTAGTACTAGTGATGATCTTACAAGTCCAATTAGCGTGATTACTGCAAAAGATAAAAGCGAACCCATTGACTTTGATGCGTTACCTTTCCCAGATACTTTATAGTTAGAAAGAGGCGATCTGAGTTAATTGGTAAAATTAAATTACAGCAACAAAAAAGGCGCTAATAGCGCCTTTTATTATTTAGCTTAGAGTAAAAGCTTAACCTTCAACAATACCTTGGCTTGCTAGGTATTCTGCATAAGTACCGTGGAAATCAATCACTTTGTCATCTTTAATTTCGATGATACGTGTTGCTAAAGATGATACGAATTCACGATCATGAGAAACAAACAGTAACGTACCTTCATAGTTTTCAAGTGCTAAGTTTAATGATTCAATAGATTCCATATCCAAGTGATTGGTTGGCTCATCCATTAATAGAATATTTGGCGCATCCATCATTAGCTTACCAAACAACATACGGCCTTGCTCACCACCAGAGATGATTTTTACAGACTTACCAATATCGTTTGAACCAAATAATAAACGACCTAATGTACCACGTACAGACTGTTCATCGTCACCCGGTTTCATCCATTGTGCCATCCAGTCCATTAGCGTTTGGTCTTTCTCAAACGCGTAAGCATGATCCTGTGCGTAATAACCTAGGTTTGAATTTTCAGACCATTTAAACATGCCTGAATCAACTTCAATTTGACCCATTAATGTGCGTAATAATGATGTTTTACCAACACCATTTTGACCAATTATCGCAACACGCTCTCCAACTTCAACCATTAAGCTTAAGTCTTTAAACAATGTTTTATCAAAGCTCTTAGTTACATTTTCCATCTCTAATGCATTACGGAAAAGTTTCTTCTCTTGCTTGAATACAATGTAAGGGTTAACACGGCTTGATGCCTTAACTTCTGCTAACTCAATTTTATCCATTTGTTTAGCACGAGACGTTGCTTGTTTTGCTTTAGATGCATTGGCAGAGAAACGACTCACGAAGTCTTGTAGCTCAGATAACTGTGCTTTTTTCTTCGCATTTTCACTCAATAAACGTTCACGTGTTTGCGTTGCCGCTGTCATGTATTCGTCGTAGTTACCAGGGAAAAGGCGAAGTTCACCATAATCGATATCAGCCATATGTGTACAAACAGAGTTTAAGAAATGACGGTCATGCGAGATGATAACCATAGTACACTGACGTGCCTTCAATTCTGTTTCTAACCAACGGATTGTGTCGATGTCCAAGTTATTGGTAGGCTCATCGAGTAACATGATATCTGGGTTTGAGAAAAGTACTTGTGCGAGTAATACACGTAACTTCCAACCAGGTGCAACTTCAGACATTAAACCGTAATGTTGATCCAGTGGAATACCAACGCTTAACAGAATTTCTCCGGCGCGAGAGTCAGCTGTGTAACCATCCATTTCTGCAAATTCACTTTCAAGTTCGCCAACAGCCATACCTTCAGCTTCAGTCATCTCTGGCAAAGAGTAAATACGGTTACGTTCGTTCATTACAGCCCACATCTCTTTGTGGCCCATTAGTACAGTATCTAGTACAGAGAACTCTTCAAAAGCAAACTGGTCTTGGTGTAGCTTGGCAATACGTTCGTTAGGATCTCTTGTAACATTACCTGCGCTTGGCTCAAGGTCACCGGTTAGGATTTTCATGAACGTTGACTTACCACAACCATTAGCACCGATTAAACCGTAACGGTTACCAGTACCAAATTTAACTGAGATATTTTCAAACAGAGGCTTAGCGCCAAATTGCATAGTGATGTTGTTAGTGCTTAACAAGGCTATCTTCCTATTTTAGGGCCATGTTAAGTACTTACATGGCAATTTTTATATGGTTAGATGCGGGTTATTTACCCTACATTTTTAAAGTTGCGCTATTATACAGAAAACGTGAAGTTAATCACGCTGGATTTGTACAAATTTTATTCGTTAATTTAATAATTAGGTTGTAGCGCTTGTTATAGGGTTACTGTAAGCTACGCGCCTTTGCAATTCCCCAATTAAGAGATAATTTATGAGCTTTGATGCATTAGGTTTACCTGAAACGCTATTACGCGCAGTTAAAGAGCAGGGCTATACAGAGCCTTCACCGATTCAAGCGCAAGCTATACCTGTTATTTTAGAAGGTAAAGATGTAATGGCTGCCGCGCAAACGGGCACAGGTAAAACCGCGGGCTTCACTCTGCCTTTATTAGCGGGCCTAATTGATGGTGAGCCAGCAAAAGCAAACCAAGTACGTGTACTGATTTTAACGCCAACACGTGAACTTGCTGCTCAGATTCACGAAAGCGTACAAAACTACGGTAAAAACTTGCCGATAAAAAGTGCGGTTGTATTTGGTGGTGTCAAAATTAACCCTCAGATGCAATTGTTGCGTCGTGGTGTTGATGTCTTAGTCGCAACGCCTGGTCGTTTATTAGATCTATACAACCAAAATGCGGTTCGTTTTAAGCAGCTAGAAGTTTTAGTCTTAGATGAAGCTGACAGAATGTTAGATATGGGCTTCATCCACGATATCAAACGTATTATTGGTTTCTTACCTAAGCAACGTCAAAACTTATTGTTCTCAGCGACGTTCTCTCCTGATATTCGTAAACTTGCAAAAGGCTTAGTAAACAACCCTGTTGAGATTTCAGTAAGCCCACGTAATACCACTGCAGAAAGTGTCACTCAGTATGTCTATGAAGTAGATAAAACCAAAAAGACAGTAGTATTAAGTACTTTAATTAAAGAAAATGATTGGAAACAAGTACTGGTTTTTGTAAAAACAAAACACGGTGCAAATCGTTTAGTGAAAAGCTTAGAAGGTCGCGGTATTCGCTCTGCTGCTATCCATGGCAATAAAAGTCAGGGCGCTCGTACTCGAGCATTAGCAGAATTTAAAGAAGGACAAGTCAAAGTATTGGTTGCAACTGATATCGCGGCTCGTGGTATTGATATTGACCAACTACCACAGGTTGTTAACTTTGATTTACCACATGTATCTGAAGATTATGTGCATCGTATTGGTCGTACCGGGCGAGCTGGTAATGAAGGACAAGCTGTATCACTGGTTTGCCAAGAAGAATACAAGCTGCTTAAAGATATCGAAAAGCTGATTAAAAAAATCATTCCTCGTAAAATATTATCTGGGTTTGAACCTGGCGAGCCGTTACC
>JBALXF010000383.1:0-3620 GCA_036961085.1 Psychromonas sp. | reverse complement strand
GCCCAGGAGATGAAGTTATTGGCTCTTTGGTTATATCGGGCATTACTCCCCGCTTTGATGAACGAGCGGTTGAATCGTATCGCACGCTCATCCTCGAAGCAGCCCAAACCATTGAGCGCAGTTTGGGAAGGCCGAATGAGTAATGGTCTCACTTTTCCCCTACCCGACTATAGCCTCGACTACCTAGAACACGCACTCCGATCAGAGCCCCTATTGAAACCGCAATTAAGCATGTTGAAATAGCTGCAATGGTTGGGTCGTTCTGGTCACGAAGTGCATTGAACAGTAGTGCCAATAATAAGGTGACAGAAAATCAAAGTAGCGCCAACAATAAGGTGATGACAGCTAAAACTGACACTAAAGTTTTTTATTTTAAAGCCAGGGCAAGCTACTGAAATTAAGTTAGGAATGAAAAAATACGATACTGTTAACTACCAATGGGTTACTAACAGTGGTGTCGTTAATTTCGATACTCATGGCGATGCAAAAGGTATTTCTTATCATGGTTATGGGAAAGGGCGAGGGGTTAATTCTGATAAAGGCGAGTTAAAAGCTGCATTTGATGGAACCATGGTTGGTTTTGGCGTAACCGTACTAAACAGGACATAGAAATAACATTAATTACAGAAGGTCAATATGAGACAATTAAGCGTATGTTATAACTATTGATTGCCTGATTTTTAAAGTAGTTATTTAACCTTTAAATAACTTGGGTACATTTAAATTCGTGAATAGAAATGTAAAGCCCATTAAATAATGGGCTTTTTTATTTTAATAAATTCAAGTTTAAAAATATCATAAGCACAGTAAATAATGATACGTATTATTAAAACTACTGATTCATTCTCTGTAAACAACTTATACAACGTCTTTAGTTCACTATCTTTGAGGTTTGAAATACCAATGGGGTCTTGCCTTTTGCCTTTTTAATTTCTAACCAGCTTAGGGGCGTGTTGTTGCTAATCAAATATTGTCTAATTTTTATAGTTTCTAAGTCGCTCGGGGGCGAAATGACTTAGAAGTAATGTCTACTTTTTCGGAACAGCTGACGTTACATATTTCAAAGTGCACTTAAATCCTATGGCGCTTTGTGCCCCTTTGCGAGCTAGAAGGCTAACTAGAAAATACTCGACTGGACAAACGTGTTGTAATATTCTTGACTGATGGCTCAGGGCGTGAAAAAAGCCAGATAAATTAAATTACTGCACGAAATGGAGGCAAAAAGCTAAGTTGTATATGGACTCCACTTGTTTCCCAACAAGATTACAGTCAACATCGTTAGCAACACTAACGACTAGTCCACAACAATCGGTTCCTTAGATAAGCGGAAAAGGAGTATGCTTGTTCCACCCACCGTCGGCATCTTATAGCTCAGGTCTTGCTTTATCTCTGATGTGGCATTAGTGGACTCGATAACAGATGAAGAATACCACCCCAGTCTAGTGTTGATTTCTGTGTTGTTTACGCCAGCAGCGAGTACTTTGATCAACACTTTGCCTTGCTCTACTGCAGGAATCGGTACATCTTTGTACACTAGTTTGTCATAATTACCGTTACCTGTTGTGACAATTGCTTTCATTGCACTGTGCGTCATGTTTATTAATATCCTTTAAATTTTTATCCATGTGGCTTATGAGGCATGAAACCCAGTTGCATTGTGAAATTCGACTAACGACATACATCCTCATAAAGCTGTTCGGCGAGCTGCTTTATGGTATTGCCTTCAGGATGAGTATGAGCAAATGTTCTTAAACCATATATCCCCATCATCAGGTAATGCGCACGTACATCAGCGTTGCGATCACTGGTTATTTCCTTTTGATCAATAGCATTTTGTAAAACTTGAGTAATGGCTTGCTGCCAGTGAGCGAGGTAAAGCGTGATAATGCCACGCACTTCTTCATCTTGTTCAGCAACTTCATTAAGCGCTTTAGTTAGCAAACAAGACCGCGAGACATCACAGCTCTGGCATTCTAAAACGATATTATCCAGGTAGGCTTTAAGCTCAATAAGGACTGCTCTCTGACCCGAAAATATCCCCGTGAATTCGGTATTTCTATCCTCTCGGTACTGGCCTAATGCAGCTAATAGCAGGCCACGCTTATTTTCGAATGCACAATAGATAGACCCTGGGTGTAAACCTGTGGCCTGTTTCAGATCTTGCATGCTGGTCTTGCCGTAACCTTTATCCATAAAGGAGGTCATAGCAGATCTCAGTACTTTTTCTCTATCAAATTCTGCAATTCGCATGGCTAGTAATAACTCTTGTTAGGACTCTTTATATCTGAGTCAGATTGTGTAACTGAAGTCCATTGTAATCAATTTTGAACGTTTATTCAAAATAGTTGTTGAATGATCATTCAAATAAGCATATCTTGAACGCTCATTCAACATCTTCATACCATTAAGCAGAGATCGCTATGACAGCTAACTTATTTCAAACTTATGTACTTAATAAGACTTTATCTTTAAAAAATCGCATTCTCATGGCACCACTGACTCGTTGTATGGCTGATGATGAATTAGTACCAACTCAAGCAATGGCTGACTACTATGGTCGTCGAGGTGAAGCGGGTTTAATCATTTCAGAAGCAGTGACCATACGTCCTGATGGTCAAGGTATCCCTAACACCCCAGGTATATTTACACCGGCACAAATTGATGGTTGGAAAACAGTAACTGACGCCGTACATCAAAACGGTGGTAAAATTTTTGCGCAACTTTGGCACACAGGTCGTGTTGCACATCCACATTTTTATCAAGCAACGGGTAATCCAGATGTAATCGCACCTTCTGCTGTGGGTGTTGAAGGTACAGTACCAAGAATGCGCGAGCTAACTTACCAAACACCAAAAGCGGCATCGGTTGAAGAGATTGCTCAGTTAGTCAGTGATTATTCTCAAGCTGCGGCTAACGCGATTGACGCCGGTTTTGATGGTGTTGAAATTCACGGTGCTAACGGTTACTTAATTGACCAATTCTTACATCACGACAGTAACCGCCGCAGTGATGAATATGGTCAGACGCCTGAAAATATGTCACGTTTCGCGCTCGAAGTCGTTGATGCAATTGTTGAACGCATCGGCAATGAAAGAACAGCACTTCGTGTATCTCCTGGGGCATACTTCAATATGGCTGGTGATAGCCGCGACCGTGACGTGTTCGATTATCTAATCCCAGCACTTGAAAAACGTGATTTAGCTTTCCTACATATTGGTGTTTTTGATGATGCGATGGAATTTGACTATTTAGGTGGCCGCGCTTCAAGTTATGTACGCCGCATTTATAACAAAACATTGGTCGGTGTGGGTAGCTTTACCGCTGAAGCCGGAAGCCAAGCAATTGCCGATGATAAATTTGATCTGCTTGCGATTGGCCGACCATTTATTGCCAATCCTGATTATGTTGAACGTGTTCGTGATGGTAAAGACTTAGTTGAATATTCAGATGTGATGTTGACGAGTCTGGTATAACGATTAACTCGTTTCATCATTGCATCGTATTGGTCGTTAACAGCGATAAACTAAAAGGGCTAGCATTGTGCTAGCCCTTTTAGTTTCATCCAATACCGAGAGTCGTAGTGTCGCCCTCTTCTCAAAAATATCAGGACATCCAAACTT
>JBALXF010000382.1:0-3635 GCA_036961085.1 Psychromonas sp. | reverse complement strand
ACGTCATGTCAAGAGCAAGAAACCAACAAATCAGTTTATCTCAAACTCCGTATTATCACTGGGTATCGCGTTGTGTAGGATGGCCTTTTTGTGTGGTGTTGATAGTCAAATTGGTATACCTTTATCGCTTGTCGTTATTATTATGGGCGGCATAGTTAAATGACGAAATATACGACCAGAAATTGAATTTTCGTCACCTTCAATTACAAACCTGTTATTACGTGTTGATGATTCTTTTATTACTGCCAGTTAATTAATCCGTTAAAATAGAGGAGTGTTCAGCGACCGCAATCCGCTCTAAGCTGACCTTAAGCTTTTCAGATGGTTACGTAAACTAAGCGCACTTTTTTGACATGAAGGTGAACTCTGAGGGATTTTAATAATTGAAAGGTTCTTGGAATGATTGCTAAGGGCAGTAGCTGCCACACTGCGGAAGTTAGCATTTGTAATTTTGACTGAAAATGTTTGTATGATTTGATCTACAGCAGACATGGCTGAACAATCAACTTACACTGGTATTTCCCCGATAGCGGACGTTCCCCATAAATAAAAACATGAGGCTTTTGATGATGGTTTTTTGCCAATAACTTGTTAAGCCTGAATGCGAACAAAGCCACCATAGCGGTCATAGAGGCTTTAAACCAAAGCGGCGGTTCCTTGCTAAAAACTGACTTCAAATAGTTGTTAAAAAAAGTAAATACAGGCATTGTTACGATCATTTTGTATGAATGATAGTAACAATGCTTTGATTATATTTTGTATCTATAGATTACAGTTTTTATGTTAAATTTTTTCAAATCAATAAGGCTATTTAGCGACAAGATTTTCCATGTTTCTGTAATCTCCAGTAGGATTTTAAAACTATATCGCCGTAAAGCCCCGAATTATCATATAGTTAAATACGAGAAAACAGGCCTCTGGCACAGATCCGTACGTGCGCTACTAACGCATACGGCTCCTAAATCGAGTCAATGGGTGAAACGTTGTGATGGATAGGGATATCTCAACCTTGTATGAGGGGGGAAATATCCTGACTAATTTTGTAGGGTTTCTAAGGCGTATATGGGGGCGTTTGCGCCTTAGATCTTTTGCACTATATATCTGTTGAGATTACACCATTTCTGTTCGCTTTCTCCCAAAACCTAAAACGGGTGAATTACAACTGCATTTCATTAAGCTTTATCGTTCTTTATTCGCTATTTCAGGTGGTGACGGTGAGTTTATGTCGCATTGGTTTCATACACAGAACAAAACGCTTAACGGCGTCCCCGCTTCTCTATGTTTAAGTATTGAGGGATTATTTAGAACTAATCAATATTTGGATGCAATGCAAAATATCAACAAAACAAAAGAGTGTTTTGGCTTAATGCCGTTCACTTAAGGTGAACGGCATTATCTTATGCTCTGGTTTTTTTGCCATGTAGCACTATTATTCTGACGTTTTTCTTTTAATAAGGTTTTATCCTTACTTTTTTGGTAACAAGTTTTACAGCCTTTGGATAATTTAAAACTGCGAGGAGGCGATGATATGAAGCTGTGACCTTTAGTGTATTGAAGTGTGATTTTTTTATGAGCCGTTTCATAGGGTGACTTTGCAACGTAACCTTTGCTCGTTAAATATTTAGTAAAACGTATCTCAGCTTCGGCTTTTTGCTTATTTGCTTATTTGCTCTGATGATGGCGGCAGCTGTTATTCTCTCTCGAGCACAAGCTGGACAGGGAATACCTTTGTTAAAATCGTTGGGAGTCATACTGGATTCATGATTTTTATTGCCAATAAAATCCATTTTGGTTGTGCTGCTGAGGTACTCACCTAAGGCTTGATAAGATTCTGATTTAGCTAATTCAATGATTGCCTTCCAAATTTTAAATTGGCGAAGTATTGTTTCTGATAGTTTGCACGATTCAACGTCATCAACTATATTTTTAAGACCTCTCGAATGTAGAGGGATAACTAAACTACAGGAGTATTCACAATGTTTGTAGCGATACAACACCATATTAACGATCCAGACAATTTTTGGAAAACTGCTGAAAGTATGAATATACCTGAAGGCGTTAAATTTCATGAAACACGCCCAAGCGTTGATGGCACGTTATGCAATTGCCTATGGGAGGCTGATTCGGTCGATACGCTGAAGACATGGATGGAAAGCACCTTCGGTGGTTACAGTGCCAATGAATACTATGAAGTTAACGCTTCAAATTCGGTGGGGCTGCCCCAATAAGCGGTATAGAATACAACAGACGGCCTTGTACCGAGCATCGTCTTGGATCGCCATTATCATAATAATACCGAGGCTGTACTGAGTTTTTATAAAACCATTTTCTACGGCTTTTCGATACCACCTAGTATGTTGTGGCTGAGTAACATTGGCCACACATTTATAAGTTTCTAGCTCGCTTAACAGATGAAGAATTTGGATTTTTGGATTAGATCAGAAAACTTGACACTACCGTTCATCGGATAAGAATTGCATCGTCCCACGTTATTCGTTCTCTTGTGTGGCCTCACTGATAAGCCACTGCTTGAATGCAAGCACTTTGGGATCCGGGGTGCCTCCCCGAGCCATGACCACATAGTAAGAACTGATGCCCCCAACCGTTTGATCTAATACTATCTTCAAACGTTTCTGTTTAAAGTCTTCCCGAACCAAGTCCCGGTCAATCAGACAGATTCCAACTCCTGCGATGGCGGCGTCTAATGCCAGTCCAACGTTATCAAAGGTAACGAATTGCTGCTCTTGAGAGATACTTATTCCCTGAGAAATTAGCCAATGTTGCCATTCTTGTTTCCTGTTTATGGCCGAAAGCAAAGGATAGTCCAGCAACTTATCAGGTGATCTAATGCGTTTTTTCCCCAATAAGGTCTTACTCGCTACTGGGACTAAAATTTCATTCTTTAATAATGTGGCCTCAGCATCTTTCCACGTGCCACTACCATGGCGAATCGCCAAGTCTGCGTCAGCTCCCAGTCTCACGATACTGGGGGTTATAATGAGTTCAACCACAATATCAGGATAGGCTTGTTTGAATAGTTCCAAGCGGGGCAGAAGCCATCGGCTTCCTAGCGACGGTGCCACACTAACCCTAAGCGCACCTTCAAGTTCTGAATGCTTAAATTTTGCTGTAGCTTCAGCCATGGAATCAAGGGCTTTGGTTAATGATAAAGTAAACTTGCTACCTGAGTCTGTCAGCAGCACACCAGAATATGTTCGAATAAATAAAGGCGCCCCCAAGTATCCTTCGAGCGATCTAATATGTTGACTAATTGCTGCTTCTGACACACATAGCTCAGAAGCAGCAGCCTTGAACGATCCCAACCTGCCGGCCGATTCAAATGCTTTTAATTGATTTAATGGAGGTAAACGACGCATAAGCTAATTAAGTTTTTCTTAAGTCAGGCAAACAATATTCTCTTTTGCCAGTATAGCTAATATTGACCAAAATACATCCATCAACACCGATTATTGGAAGAGAGGAAGAACGATGAATCGCAATCAACTAAATAGTACCTTGAGCAATTCAAACCTATCATTGCATGATAGGGCTGCCCTACTGGACGCCTATCGGTTGGCAGGTGGCGCAAAAGAGCACATCTCCAAACTATCCTCACAGAGTACAAAGTTTAGATA
>JBALXF010000381.1:0-3638 GCA_036961085.1 Psychromonas sp. | reverse complement strand
CGCATGTTTAGGGCTGTTTTTATCTGCCAATAGTTTGGAGTTAGCGCGTAAAACTGATTTATATGTTCTATCTAGCTTAGGCTATAGCAAAACAGCACTATTTTTCCATATGTTAATACAATGGGTATTACTTGTTGTAGGTGTGCTAGTGATGAGTTGGCCTATCTCATCTATTCTTGCCAATGCTTTAGTCAGTGAAGTGTTGCCTGCTTCATTTGGTTGGTCTATGCCGCTCACTTTAAATGCAAGCTCGTTTGCAGTGAGTAGTATATTAGGATTGTTATTGCTGGTCCCTGCATTGAGCATTCCCCTTTATAAACTCAATCTAAGAGAGCACTGATGAAAATAGGGAAAGTATTATCTATCTGTTTAGCTATTTCCTTATTTTTAGCCGTACTGATACTATTTTCGGCATTGTTCTTTTCAAATGGGGAAAAAAATAGCGATGGAAATTTGATAAAAATATTGTCTGACAATGATCCGCAATTCCAGCTGGCTTCAGAGGAAAATAACATTGGTTTTCCACAGGCTCATTGGCCGCACAAAAGTTATAAACATGAGTGGTGGTATTTAACTGCAAACTTATGCAACGAGAGTGGCCAACGTTTTGCAACACAATGGACATTATTTCGTACTGCTATCGATGATAAACATTGGTACTTTGCACATGCAGCTTTAGCCGATGAACAGCAACACTTTGCAGAATTTCGTGAAGGAAGAGAAGAATTAGGTACTGTTGAAGTTATAGATACTCCTTTTAGTGCGGTTATCAATGATTGGACTTGGTTATCGAGTGCTGATTTATTCCCCGCGCAGCTTAATTACGGCTCTCCACAATATCTGTTACAAAGTGAGAATGTGGTCGATGCAAATCTGCCTAAAACTCATTGGCGAGCTAATCTATCACTTTCGGCTAACAAAGGTTTCTATTTACAAGGTGATAACGGCTTCAGTGTAAAACACCTGAGTGAAAATATTGCCAGTCACTATTACTCTCAGCCGTTTATTGAGGTAAATGGCGAGATATATTGGCAAGGCTCATGGAATAAAGTATTTGGAAGAGCATGGTTTGATCGAGAGTGGGGCTCTGCCATGTTAGCTGAAGATCAACAAGGTTGGGATTGGTTTTCTTTACGTTTGAATGAACAGCAAGCTTTAATGGTTTATCGTATACGTTCACAAAAACAAGATTTCATCTATGGAAACTTGATGAACAGTGATGGTAGCAGCCAAGTTATTAGCAGTTCAGATATAGTAGTAACGAGTGCCCAAATACCTAATAGTACTTACCCAGAAAGTTTTACCCTAACCGTAGAAAAAATGGCAATAAAGCTCAATGTAAAAATCATTAACGATCAACAAGTGATGCGATTCGGAATAGAATATTTTGAAGGTATGGTGGTATTCACAGGGACACATAGTGGCGAAGGCTTTGTTGAGATGACAGGGTATCAATAATGTTTATTAGCAGTTCCCCCATAACAGTCTCTTGTACTCTCCATTAACATTGATAATGAAGCCAATACAGGATTAATTTTCAGAACGAAATTGCAATTTAGCAAGACGTGCATAAAGTGGATCATTAACCATAAGATCTTGGTGCTTTCCAATGGCACGAATTTTTCCTTGGTCAATCACCACAATTCTATCCGCTTTAAGTACCGTCGCTAAGCGGTGGGCAATAATAATAGTACTTCGGTTATTAAGTAATTTAGCAAGTGCTTGTTGAACAAGTTGCTCACTCTCCGCGTCTAATGCGCTAGTTGCTTCATCTAAAAGTAAGATAGGTGGATTTTTCAAAATGGCACGAGCAATAGCAATACGTTGTTTTTGTCCCCCCGATAAACGCGTTCCTTTTTCGCCAAGAAAAGTATCATAACCCTCTGGTAAAAAGCGAATAAACTCATCAGCGGCGGCTGACTTAGCGGCAGCATGTACCTCTGCATCAGTTGCATCAGGACGACCATAACGGATATTTTCTAAAGCACTACTTGCGAATATGGTAGTTTCTTGTGGTACTACACCAATCAAAGTACGTATGGTATGTGGGTCTGCTTTACTTATATCAACGCCATTAACACAAATTGAGCCTGATTTAGGATCATAAAAGCGCAGCAATAATTGGAATATTGTACTTTTTCCCGCACCTGAGGGGCCAACAAAAGCAATAGTTTCGCCGGGTTTTATATGTAAGCTAAAATTTTCAATCGCTAGAGTGTTGGGACGAGAAGGATAATTAAAGGTAACTTGGTCAAAAATAATATCGCCTTTGTCAATGTCTGGTATAGCGATTGGATTAAGCGGTTTTTTAATGATTGGCTGTGCATTAAGTAATTCAATCAAGCGCTCCATTGCACCGGCTGCCCGTTGTACCTCTCCCCACATTTCACTAAGCATCGCACCTGAAGATGCAAACAATAAAGTAAAAATAACAAACTGAGCGAGTTCACCGGGTAACATTCCTCCGGAGATTACTTCATTGGTGCCAATCCATAACACTAAAGTGCAAGTACTGAATAATAGAAACATGGTGAAAAAAGACATAATAAAGCGAACGCGAATACGCGAAACTGCTGCAATGAATGCTTTTTCTACAGCCACTGCAAAACGTTGACTTTGCATTTTTTCTAATGTAAATGCTTGTACTGTTTCGATTGCATTAATAGTTTCATTTGCCATGGCGCTAGATTCTGCAATTTTATCCTGCGCAATCCGCGAAAGATTGCGCACTTTACGCGCTACCCAAAGGATTGGCCAAATTACAGCTGGCACAAGCAGAAGAATTATCAAAGCTAAAGAAGAGCTGGTATAGATGATGCCAACCAGGGATATAATTAACATTATGCTAGAGCGTAATGCAATTGACAGACCGACTCCTGATATAGATTGAACTAGAGTCGTATCAGTTGTAAGACGCGAAAGTACTTCTCCTGTTTTTGTTACTTCAAAAAAAATGGCATCTTGTCGAATGACATGTGAATAAACCTTTTCTCTTATGTCTGCAACAATGCGTTCTCCTAACCAAGTTATTAGGTAAAATCGTGCAGCGGATAATAAGCTAATCAACAAAAGTACAATAATGAAATACTTAAAATAAAAGTTAATCTGTTCTAAATTTCCACTGCTGATACCACTGTCTATTAAATACCTAGCTGCAATTGGCAAAGAGGCTGTTACAGCAGATGCCATCAATAAAACTAAAATAGCAAAAAGCATCTTTCCTTTATAAGGGCGGATAAAGGGTAAGAGGGCGATTAGTGGTTTAAGGGAAGCTCCCTTAGGGCGTAACTCTGATTGATGATTACTTGGCATATTTTATTATTCAGATTATTGATTAAAGTCATTGGCATTATGACTACCATATTGTGGATAGGGAAATTATAGACTCAAGCCATAACTATAGCGGCTAAATCAACCAAAACTAGATTTAAAAATTATAACGTTAAAACACATAAACCTTACAACAGCAAATATGAATGTAAATCACATCATTTTTAACAAAAACACTGATTTATTGCATGCTTTAACAGCGCATTGTTTGTTAATCGAGCGCTTGAACTTTAATTGCAAATAAAGCCTTGCCAATGTGATCTGAATCCCTATAATGCGACCCCACAGACAAGGCAACTAACGCAAGT
>JBALXF010000380.1:0-3644 GCA_036961085.1 Psychromonas sp. | reverse complement strand
CTGTCGCTTGAAAACATTGCTCAGAAATAAAGCTTTGCTTTTTCGCTGCTCCGTCTATAACCGACCACTTTAAAAAAACCGCACTTGTTGCGGTTTTTGTTCTTCTAAAATTTGCCTTAAACTCCAAATCTTTACGATAATATCAGCCACCACAATCACTAAAACATTTATTACAGGTGCTACCCACATTTCAAATATCTGAACCATTGATACTGTGCAAGGAATGCATAACCAATTTTTCACCATAGATTGTGTTTAGGAGTTTATGCAATGAAACTAATTATCAGTTTATCCATGTTACTTTCCTTTTCCGTAGGCGCTAGCCAATGTGCACTGCCTACTAATATCCAAGAATATGATTATGACGCAGCTCGTAACAGTCGAGATTGGCAGAACCCCAATACGCCAACAGACTCTTTTTCTTTAACGTTAAGTTGGTCTCCTGCTTATTGTGCGGAAAGAAGTGCCACTGGCCATCAATGTGGAGCTAGCAATGAAGATCAATTTGGGCTAATAGTGCATGGACTTTGGGCGCAATCCGCTAGTGCAAATGGAAATCATCGAAAACATCCACGTAACTGCTCTAACCCCGAGGCGATTAAAGTGGCCACACTGAAGAAACACCTTTGTATGATGCCAGGTGTAAAACTCATTCAGAATCAATGGGAAAAGCATGGAACTTGCGATTTCGATAGCCCTGAAGCATATTTAGATAAAACTAATCAGTTATATTCAGCGCTAACGATTCCAAGCATTCAACAAACCAAGCAAGTCGAGTATAAATCTTGGAAAGAAATAGCCGATTGGTTAGTTTCTTATAATCAGCATTTAGGGTTGAAACGGGAAAATGTCTACGTACACATGAGGAATAAACGATTATCTGAAATTCGTGTGTGTTATGACCTAGCTTACCAATTCACTAATTGCAGATAATAAATGCTCAGATTAATTAAACGTTGTTAGTGCAATTAATTATTCAACATTGCTAGTTACAATCAGTCTTAATATATTTTACTACAACAGGTCTCTCATATTGGATAACAAAGGAAGTAACAATGTTTTAATTTAGATATAGCATTGATAATTATTAGAAATTGTTTGTTAGCCTAAAAATACAATACTAACTTATTGATTGGTGGTGAACTTGTATAGTTTTGATGAATTAAAAGAGCGTCAACGTAGAGAGCGAGCAGAATATCCTGATAACCTTGGTTTACGAGTTCACCGCTCATTAAGTTGGCTTCACAAAGCTGAAACCTGCTTAGGTGATGAAGATGCCCAATTTATATTTTTATGGATAGCGTTTAATGCTGCGTATGCAAACGATGTCGATAAAGAATACCGACCAACACAACATAAAATGTTTGATACTTTCATTAATCGTTTGTGTGAACTAGATACTAATAAGCGTTTAGCGACGATCGTTTGGCAAGAGTTTCCTAGCGCAATTCGCGTATTACTAAATAATCAGTATGTTTTCCAACCATTTTGGGAGTACAAAAATGGTGTTATTGATGAGGATACTTGGACATCACGTTTTTCAGATGCGAAAAACTATGCGAATAAGGCATTAGGACATGAAAACACCGCTCGGGTCTTAGGTATCGTTTTCACCAGGATCTATACCCTACGAAATCAGATACTGCATGGTGGGGCTACTTATAATAGTTCAGTTAATCGTTCTCAAATCCGTGACTGCACCCATCTGATGGGAAAAATTGTACCTGTTATTATTGAGATCATGATGGATAATAGCAATACGTTATGGGGTGATGCCTATTATCCCGTGGTGTAAAGACTACTGTTTTTTTTACGGTAATCACTAGGACTGATGCCAGCTAAGCGTTTGAAGGCCCGCGAGAAATGCGGTAAATCAGAATAGCCTAAACCGACAGCAATAATGGTTATAGTTACGTCGCTATTTTTTAAATAGTACTGCGCTTCTTGCAACTGAACTTGCTCAAGCACTTTTGTATAATTCACGCCAAGTTTATCTAAACGGCGTTGCAAGGTGCGCACACCCATGCCAATGATTTTAGCGGCTTTAACAATGGGTAATTTTCCTTCATGTAAATAGGGCGGCAGAGCTACCTTTAAAGAGCTTAAAAAATCAGTGGGGGTATTGTCTTCTTTAGTGGGTTTACTCCAAGTTTCATTATGATAAAAGGGGCGTTTTAACACTTCTGCAGCAATGCTTATACAGGCAACATTACGTTGTTGATAGATTTGAGGAACGCTGTTTTGTGGGTTATCAATAAGGATAAGTTGTTCAAATAACTGGATGTTTTTACTTTGTATCGCGATAGCTTCCGGGAGCCATGTTTTTTCTGTCAGTGCACGAATTAATTCGATCAAATAACATATTGAAAATAATTCGGCATAAACATACCAGGCTTGTTTATCTAGCGGTTTTTCGCGAATTAGCCATATTTTATCCCCAGTTTTTTGTAGATTAACACTGACTTGTGTTGATTCGTTTTTTAATATTTCGCTGAATTCATTTAACAACTCTTGTAAATTTTTAGCGTCACTAATTTTTTCTAGCATATAAGGGATGAACATCTCACGGCAAGCGAGCCAGCAGATCTTTTGGTAACTCTCCATACCACATTTATCGACAATTTCTTCTAGTAACAAACGCACGGGTACCTCAGGAATATAAGGGTGGTCAGTATTCAGCACCTTTTCAGGTAAACCCACTTTTTCGATAATAGGGTAAATATCTTCTTCGACTAATTGAAGCATCTCTATAAATCGTTTTACATATTTAGTTTTAATAAGGGCAATAGGTTTGTTTAACTTGTCTTGTAGCATGAAAATTAATTCCCTTTATTTCATGTTGGGCCCTCTTAAAAATGACATCCCTTGGCAACAGTGATGTCCATTTTTGAATAAAAAAGAAGGGAGAGTATGTTTTTTTGTCTACCTTCTTTGATAATAGCATGCATGCTTTGCAATCATGGCTGGGCATGCAAGCTTGTATTAAAACTTGTTGGATTTTGTGAGTATTATTGTATTTCTGCATCTTCAAGCGTATATGAAATATCGACTTGTTTCTCGCCATCTCCGATAAATGATTTTTGTGATATATGCGTAATACGTAAGGTGCCATTTACTTTAATCGGTAGATAAGTGGGTTTAACATCAACAGCTTGCGTTGCCTTAACCAATAATATTTGGTTAGCTGCTGGCAATGCTTTATGAGAACATGTGCCAACGTTAGGGACTAATAAAAACTCTGTAACTTTGTCATTACCACTTTGTAATGCAACCATGTATCCATGCATTTCGATATCTTTATCTTCTAATAAACTGTTAGTCGCCATTGAGGCTTGATGGCGTTTTTCCATAATTACTAGACGTTGTTCAATGAGATGGTCAATATCTACGTTATCGGCTTGTAATAAAGCTTGTGCATTTTCTGCTTCAGTCAACATCGCTTCAGTAACCGCCTTTGGCTCAGCCTTTTGCATTTCTGTAATACGCACATAAATAGATAAGTTATAAAGTTGCTCTTCGCTTAAGTCTTTAAATGGGTCTTCATAAATAAGTAATACTTTTACCCTGTAAATCTGTAAAGTTGATTGGTAATGGCTGAGCGACCAAAGATACTGAAAAAAGAGATAATAGAAATGGAATTAATA
>JBALXF010000037.1:0-12258 GCA_036961085.1 Psychromonas sp. | reverse complement strand
TGATTGGCGAAGATGTGGGGGTTAATACCGGATTTCAACCACCAGAGGTTCGTGCGTCAGAGAAGATACATCTAAGTGTAGAAAAATTAGTCAATGCAAAGCTTAAATCTGTCACTTTTGATCTGAAAAAAGGTGAAATATTAGGGTTAGGGGGATTGCATGGGCAAGGGCAATCGGCGCTACTACGCGCGTTATATGGCGTGGAGTCTAAACAAGGTGTCATTACTTACGAAGGGCGCGAGATAAAATTGCAATCTCCTCGGCAGGCAATAAAGAAAGGGGTGGCATATGTATCCGGAGACCGAAGACGCGACGGTACAATTACTGGACGTTCAATTCTTGAAAATGTCACGCCTATTCTTTTCTTAAAAAGATCAATAAAATTTATCAGGTATACCAGAACGACAGAGTTGTCGAAGGTTGCACTGACGTTTTTATCCACGAAATATACCAGCTTAACCGCTTCCATTGGCTCTCTTTCTGGAGGAAACCAACAAAAAGTGATTATTGCCAGATGGTTAATTGATAAACCGGATATTTTGTTGTTGGATGACCCAACCAAAGGAATTGATATTGTGACAAAGAATGAACTATTTGACCTTATCCGACGGTTGGCTTCCGGTGGTATGTCTATCATTTTGTATTCTTCAGAAGATGCCGAGCTGCTTACAAACTCAGATCGTATTTTAGTTTTCAACAACGGCGCTGTGACGAAGGAGTTGACGGGAAAAGACCGGACGCATTTTAACCTGACTCAAGCTTCATTTGAGGCCGCGCAATGAATATCTCTTATCGCAGCTACTTTAGTCGATTTCCGTTTTTTCCGGCGCTTATTATCTTAGTCGTTGTTTTTGTATTAAACGGTATCGCAGAACCTAATAGTTTAAAAATTCTGTCCATAAAAGGCCTAATTAGCACTTATCTTGCATTGATGTTTTTGGCCGTCGCGCAGACGGTGGTCGTTTATGCGGGTGATATAGATTTATCCGTCGGGGCTATTTTAGGACTCGTCAATGTCAGTGTTGTTGCATTGATAGAAGCGTTCAGTGGGACGCCTTATATTATCGTTATTGCGTCTGCTGTTGGTATCGGTATTGGTATATTATGTGGCGTTTTAAATGGTTTATTAGTCGCCCGTTTTCGGCTTCAGGCGATCGTCGCAACGTTTGCAACATCCATTGTATTTGCAGGCGTGGCATTATCTATCATGCCTGTGGCTGGTGTGCCAGCTCCTGCTGAATTCTGGCGGTCGTACGCGGGTAAAATTCTGGGCATTCCCTTCGTTTTTTATATTTTTATTATGCTGTTGGTCGTCGCATTCTTTGTAGCCCGTACCAAAATTATACTTCAATTACTCTGTGTAGGTGACGATAAAGTGGCTGCCTATCAAACTGGATTGCCAGTTACAAGTGTGCGAATAAAAGGTTATGCGATATGTGGATTTTTTTCTGCTTTAGCTGCGCTGTGCATTATAGGAGATACCGCAAGCGGTGATCCAAATGTTGGTAGTGCGATGACACTAAATTCAATCGCAGCGGTTGTGTTGGGGGGTACCGCATTGTCTGGTGGGAAAGGTAATTTAATCGGTTCTATCCTCGGATCGCTTATTATTGGATTGGTTGGTAGTCTGGTCTTTTTCGTCGGAACGCCGTCGCAATGGCAAAACTTTGTATTGGGGCTCTCCATATTAGGGGCTTTAATGATTGGCATATTTGTGAGTAGGAGATTGCAATGATGAAACTGCTAAAACAGCCAATTAGCATCGCAATATTAATCATCATTGTTTTGCTTTTTATTGGTGAATTTCTATCGCCTGGTTTTGCATCGTCAAGCCAAATATTACGTTTATTAGTGGTTTCAGCTTTGCTTGGGATCGTCGCAGCGGGACAGAATTTAGTTATTTTGGGTGGCAAAGAAGGTATCGACTTGTCAGTTGGTGGGGTCATTTCTTTGGCTGCCATCGTTGGTGGCAACATTATGGATGGCAACAATATCGGCATCGTTCCTGCCATTCTTGGTTGTCTTGCCGTTGGCGCATTTTTCGGTGCACTGAACGGATTGGGAGTCACTCTATTACGTATACCGCCACTCGTTATGACATTAGGAATGCTGGGTGTTTTACAAGGACTGCTGATTGTTGTCCGCCAAGGAATTCCATCAGGACTTGCCGCACCAGCCTTGTCGTCGTTTGTTTCACAACCACAAATTTTGGGTTTGCCAGGCTTGCTCTGGCTGTGGGTCGGAATAGGTATATTTATGGCCTTTTTGCTGAGAAAGACAGTGTTTGGTTACCGAGTTTATGCGATTGGCTCGAATGAAAATGTAGCAAAAATGTCAGGTGTACCGGTCAAATTAATACGCGTGTTACTGTTTGTTCTCTCTGGCATGCTCTCCGCAATGGCGGGTTTGTGCATTCTCGGATACACGGGGTCGTCATTTGCAAACGTAGGTGATCAATACATGTTGGCGTCTGTCATTGCTGTCGTTTTGGGCGGGACGCCTCTCTCTGGAGGAAAGGGCGGTTACACCGGTACCATGGCGGGTGCCATTATTCTGATTATATTACAAAGCATCTTGACGACGTTGAGTATTGACGAGTCGGGACGGCAATTGATTTTTGGAACTGCATTAGTTGTTCTTCTATTTTTCTATGGACGAGCAAAGGGGTTAAGAACGTAATGACTGCAAATGTTAAAATAAAAGATATCGCAAAAGCGGCAGGAGTCTCGGCATCGACGGTAAGCCGCGCATTAACAGCAAACGGGTTTGTTGCTGCCGCAACAGCGGAGAAAATTCGTAAAGCAGCTGAAGCGCTGAATTATCGTCCGAATTTTCAAGCGCGTTCTCTTCGAACTAAACGTTCGATGTCCATTTTAGTTGTCGTCCGAGATATCGCTAATCCATTTTATCTTGAAGTTTTTAAAGGGGTAGAAGCAACTGCCCGTGAAGCACGTTATTCGGTCCTCATGGGAAATACAGAAGGCGACCCCGCTAGAGAAGAAGAATATTTTGAAATGGTAAGGGATGGTCAAGCTGATGGCATGATTTTGATGACAGGGATGGTGCCTGAAGGATATGAAGATCAAAAAAAGAAAGTGGTCGTCGCGACTCAAATGATACCCGATAGCGGTCTGCCTCACGTGTTGATTGATAATGCCAAGTCTGCTGGTATGGCTGTTGAGCACCTTTTAAGCCTTGGACACACGCGTATTGCGCACATCAGTGGACCTGAAGGTGAAGGGATGAGCGAAGAACGGAAAAAAGGTTTTATTCAGACAATGGAAAACGCAGGTATGGACATTCCTGCCGATTATATTCAGGAAGGAGATTATCACTTAGGCAGTGGTTTGAAATTGACAGCTCGATTGCTCGATTTACCAGTGCCACCAAGCGCAATTTTTGTTGCTAACGATGAAATGGCTTTTGGTGTTTTGCGTGTAGCCCAAGAAAGAGGGTTGCATATACCTAGCGAGTTAAGTGTTATCGGGTTCGACAATATTCATTTTAGTCAGGCCGTTTTCCCACCACTCACCACCATTAATCAGCCTAGAGTAGAAATTGGTAAGTGTGCAATGAAAAGTCTATTGCAACTTATCGCAGGCGAACAGCCGGGCAACGATGTTGTGTTGCAGACCGAGCTTGTCCATCGTGCAACAACGGCTGCACCACAAAATTAATCGTTAAATTCAGGGGATTTTGAATATGAGCAGAATATCAAAACAAGTTCTTAATATCGCAATTGTTGGTACGGGGTTTATCGCGGAGTTTCATTTGCGCTCGATGATCAGTGTACGAAATGTAAATGTGATCGGCGTTTACAGCAGAAACCCAGATAATCGCGCTCGAATTTCTAATTTATCTCGTGACCTAGGGTTGGGGGATTGTACCAGTTATGGAAGCCTTGAGGCCCTCTGTCAGGCTCCTGATATTGATGCGATTTGGATTTTGTCACCGAATCATACACGACTGCAAACGATGCGTGCTATCCACGCTGAAATTAAGTCGGGGCGTTCAACTATTAGTGCTGTGGCGTGTGAAAAACCGCTGGCAAGAACCGTACGAGAAGCAAGAGAAATGTTAAGTCTTGTTGAAGATTGTGACATTTTACATGGCTATTTGGAAAACCAGGTTTTTTGTACGCCTGTTTTACGTGGTAAGGAAATTATATGGCGACGTGCGGTCGCTACGACAGGTCGCCCCTACATTGCGCGTGCCTCTGAAGAACATTCAGGGCCTCACGCCCCCTGGTTTTGGCAGGGTGATAAACAGGGAGGTGGTGTACTTTCAGATATGATGTGTCATTCAGTGGAAGTGTCCCGACACCTACTCACTGATCCTAATAAACCAAGAAATAGTTTACGAGTCAAATCTGCTCAAGGGACTGTTGCGACACTTAAATGGTCTCGACCAAAATATGCAGATGAATTAAAAGAGCGTTATGGTAGTGAGGTTGATTATCGACTGCGCCCTTCAGAGGATTTTGCTAGCGGGCATGTGGTTCTAGAAGACGATGAAGGCAATGAGTTGATCATTGAGGCAACGACATCTTGGGCGTATGTCGGTGCTGGATTACGCATTCAATTAGAGTTGCTTGGTCCTGAATATTCAATGGAATTTAATTCTCTTTCCACTGGCTTAAAAGTGTTCATGTCTCGCCGAGTTGCAGGAGAAGAAGGTGAAGATCTCATCGAGAAACAAAACTCAGAGCAAGGCTTGATGCCGGTACTGGAAGATGAAGCTGGCATTTACGGGTATACCGATGAGAATCGCCATATGGTTGAATTTTTCCGACAGGGCAAAATGCCTTCTGAAACGTTTCACGATGGGTTAGCGGTTGTTGAAATTTTGATGGCCCTGTATCGCTCTGCAGAACTGGGCGTAACGATTAATTTTCCTTGTAGTGATTTAGAAGACTATGTGCCTGTGGTTGCGCGCATCGCGACTCCCTCGACCTGAATTATATTTATTATGCTACCTAAATGGAACTGACAGTCGATTTTCATTACCCAAATCGACTACTTGTTATAACCTACACTGTTCTGTAGAAAATTTAATTGCCGATAGTATTTAATAATTACAGAATATATATTTGTAGACAACTCTATGTTGATTGGGGGCCAAATGTATGGGCCTCCTCGATATTACAAGTAATAATATCGATAAAGTAGTTGGTTTTCGCTAATGTATCCGGAGTCTTTTCTGGCTACCAATAATTATGACATCCTGCTAGATTGTCCTCAAAAGAGGGTAAGCGTAATTTAGTTAGGTGTCTTTTTACTTCATAGGTTTTCAATCCAACTGTCTAATCGGTTTACCATTTTATTATCATTTGTAGATCCTAGTTACACGTATTTGGTGTTTGTTAGCCTTTCTGAGCATCTTTGCTGTTGTTAACATCTTGTTTGTCGCTATTTTTATTTGAAATATTTGTGGATTTAAGTGATTTAATACCAATAAGCTCACCGTGTTTATTAAGTGTTACAGCAACTCGCTCACTTTCTTTAAACAGATCCGTGTTTGAAGCTAACTTCGTAGTGATAACTTTTCCATCTTCAAGGCGAATAATTAACTCTGAAACATCTTGTAAATTACCCTCTTCGATAGCATCACCGATTAAACCACCGATTATCCAACCAGTTAATCTATAATCACTATCTGACACTAATAAACTAGTCATGTGTCCAACCGCTTCACCAGTGCCTTCGTTATCAGCCTTAACAGTTTGATTTGCTATAATCTCTCCCTCAGTGTGCATTGTTATTTCATTATTGTTTGCACAACCTGTGATAGTTATTGCGAATATTAGTGTCGCTAGCATCTTCTTCATGTTTATTCCTATATTCTAGTTTTCTATGACGGTTATTAAACATTAAAAATAAGAATTATATAAACCATTAACTATTCGATTTGTGTATTGGTTTCTGAGTGGGTTGCTATGTTGATTGACTGTGTTTCTTAAGGGGAGTTTTAAATTATATCTGCTATATCTGCTATATCTGCTATCTCTGTTATGGGAAGGGAACTCATTCATTCTGGAACTACAAATTGTGACTCCTCAGCGGTAGATTCGATTTCATGCTCTGCTTTTATACTTAGGTTACTGAATGCAAAGTCGGCATTATATAGTTTATAATTGCTTCAAGGAATTACATAAAAGTAGCGGGGATATTATAAGTTTAATTCCGTTATGTAATGTTAGTTGCTGTTTGTTTGTACAATGTGTAGTTTCAGAATTCACTATATTAATGAATATTTTTTATAAGGAAATTCTACAGAAAATGTCAGATAACATATAGGCAAGCTTTTCCTTAGTAGGTGAGGGTAAAAGATGTGTCGCCTTCTGTCCCTCCACTAATTTTCGGTGCAAATACTGGCAAGGAATGGGACAAGAGATAAATAACAAGTAATGCATAATGTAATGTTTTTAAATCTTCCTCTATTTCCCTGCCATAAATATAAAGCTTATTAAATTAATCGCCGTCGCTATTACCCAGTGAATCGTTACCGGATCAAGATTTTCCTGAACCACCACTACCACCAGAACCGCTGCCACCCGAACCGTTACCACCCGAACCTTTGCCACCATTCGAACCGCTACCGGTTCTTGTACCGGCAGAATCTTTGTTACTACCACTTTTACCAAGTCCACCGGCTGTAACACCTTGGCCTATTTCCCGGGAAAAACCGTTGGCAACATTCTCGGGACTGCTATGCTTTGCCTGTTTGGCAAATGATTGTTGCAGAGTCTGCATGTCTTTGACTTGGTATGCATGTTTGAGGGCATTGCTATAAACATCCGTGGCAGTTGAAGAAGGTACACCTTGCCGTGTCATGTTGCGGATACCTTTGATGGACTCATGCGCAAGTTCGTAAGCTTGCGTGCGATCCATTTCCTTAGTTTGATCCTGCAGCTGTTCCATTATCTGTGCTGCGTTCTCATTGGTGAAGCCTGCAGCATTTGCTTCGGCAAACTGATTGCCCAAACGCTGCACTTGTTGCTTATCTTCAGATAAACCACGAGCGTTCTGGTAGGCATTTTCGTACCGGTTCTGTACTTGCTTAACTGCCCGCACGATAGCCTCTTCATCAGCTTTTTTAGCTATCCCTTCATGCACTTTGTTCTGCATGGGTTCAGTGGGTAACCCTTTCACCTGTGCATCCTGAATCATATTCTGGATACTCATGGCGTTATGCTTATTGAATTGATGTTGATGCATTGCTTGTAGGTAAGCAGGATCATCCTTGTCTATCTTCCATAGCGTCGGATCTTGTAATTGATCACTGTCTATAGCTTTTAGCTGCTTCCTATCCTGGGTCTGTAACTTGTCACTGTCTTGAGTTTGTAGTTGTGTCAGTAAAACAGTCCCCATCTGATCCTCTGTATACTTATAATCGTCAGCAACAACAAAAGGTGCTGTAACCAGTAAACAGGCAATAAAAATATTTGTTTTTTTCATTTTATCCTCTCCCATTTGTATTGTGTTCCTTACTTATTAAACGTTTGACTTCTTAAATAGTTACATCTCTGCAATATAAAGGCAGTTTTTAGAGCCAAAATCATCCGTTTCAGTAAAGGCGCAGTCAGGTCGAGTAATGACTCCGTCGACAACGTAAAAATATGCAAAACTTTTATCACCAGGAACCGTGACTTCCCAGCGTTGATGGTTGTTCTCTCGGGTTGTAATAAAGGTGTAATTATTTCGTGACGAAGCAAAAAACACTTCTCTAGCCTCGGTGCTCTTATAATAAAAGACAACTTGCTCTCCCTGTACTTGGTAGTAATGTTTTGCTGAACAACCTGATAAAATCAAGAGTAATAAAAATAGGGATAACCGCGATATTTTGATCATGATGCCTCCACAATTAATATTGAATTGATAGTGCCAAAGTCATCTTTTTCCTGTGCTAAAATTGTTGGATCCGCAAAAATATTATCGCCATCTAGGATATAGCTGAACGCGTGTTCACCAGGTGGAACTTCTAGGGTAATTTCCCAGTAGCCGCTCGCTCCAGCCGGTTGTAGTGGAATTCGCTGCCAATTGGTGAAACTTCCAGTTATTTCAACCTGCTTGATATCGGACTGGTAAATGACAAATCTGTGCTGATTTCCTGCAGATAAGGAGGGGGCACTATTATTGGGTGATGGGTCAAATGAAAAATAGAGAGTCGCTAGGATAAGCACAGAGGCTGCAAACATAAATTTTAATGGTTTTGCTACCATAAAAGAAAAACTGGGTCTCTCTAAAAAAGGCAGATCTATTTTTGGAGCATCTTCGGCAAGAGAGCCTCGCAGTGCCTTTTCCTGCTTGAGAAATGACAACGCTTCATAGGTAAAATCTTGGTCTTTATGGACGTGTTTTACGAAAGATATTTTATCGTCAATTGACAATTCATTATCAATATACATACTGATTAAGTATTCCATTTCTTTTCTCCATTATTAATGCTTTCTCTTAACCTCACTCGAGCCCTATGGACTCGAACTTTTATATTTGCTTCGCTCAAGTCTTGTATTTCAGCAATTTTCTTGTATGACAGACTGGATACAACCAGGGTCAGAATTTCTCGGTCCTCACGTGCAAGCTTATTGAAAGCATCTGTAACACTCTGGGATTCTTCCCCTAAGATTAGATCGGCCTCAAGGTCTTGATAGGACTTAGGTGTATAGTCTTGAATAAGGGAATAGTTGTTTTCATGTCGTTGATAATCTACTAGGGCATTGCGGGCAATTGTAAAAAGAAATGCGGGCGAAAGAGCCGGGCTACTCTTAGATTTTTGATAATGACGGGTGAAACTTTCCTGCATAATATCCTTGGCGATTTCATAGTCACCACACCTGAACAATAAGTAGCGGAAAAGTTTTGTTTTATAATCTTCATAAAACTGTCTGTATTTTTTTATCATCGCATAAAGACTCATCTGTGTACTTCACGAATCCAAGACCTGCTCATCCTTGGGGAGTATTTACTATGCAGCCGATGGAGATTCCATGCCTTCTTACTATATTAACGTAATGAATTATAAATCTTTCCAGATTAATCCAGTTACTTATGACTTTTATGTTTAACACTATTAATACATAAGCCAGAACGGTTTAGAAATGCATTTATCACCGCTTGTTTATTCATATTTATCTAAAATCATTTTAAATATCTTGCTGATTTTCGATTACATGCTTCGAGTTCATAAAATTAATAAATCCACTTTATTATTAAAAACGTGTGACTATAAAAATGGTTACACATTTAATGGTTGTTTATGTATTTAATATTAAACCAGCTGTTCTAGATCAATAGGGTCATTCAAGGCAATAGTCACAAAATCTATAATTAAATATGAACTATGTATCAAATACTCTTCGAATAGCTGTGGATGGGGTTGAGTAAAATACTAAGGTCTGTGATTGGAAGGTGGCGCATTTAAGTTATGTGTCCTCTTCACTCGTAGAATTACGTGAAGTGCTAAATGCTAAGCGCAAAAAATGCTCAAAATAATTTAATCATTGGCTTAATGACAATAATTGGAGATGTTCTCATGAAAGTGCAGATAGTGAAAATACTACCAAAGCCACTGGTTATGAGAGCGTTTTAATTCTGCATCAAGTCGACCATTACAACTGTGGCGTTATAGCGGAATGCGTAGGCTACACAAGGGAGATCGACTTCGGCTGCATTCAACGTAGAGCGCTCGTCAGATGAAGTTTTTGACCGACACCACCATCTTCTTAATCCTAGTCGAAATGTGTTTATTAAGGGGACATTTTTAAATTGTCACTTTAATGAAAATGCAGCTGTTCCATTAAAGCTATTGTTCACAAAATTTTCTGCGGCTCGATTTAGTTGTTCTCTGAACCACTTATGAGCAGCATCATTGGTACGTGAAGAATGCCAATACATCACAATTTTTATAGGATCTTGTAAAAAATCAGCTTCGAGTTGTTTTAGTTTGTGTACGTGCAGGTACTGATCGACTAATTTTTGTGGTAACAAAGCAATGTAATCACAGCACTCAATCACAGGCATCATTTCCATTATACTGCTGGCTTGCCATGCGACTCGTCGCTGACCGAGTAGACTTTCATCTTTAAGTCCTCTGTCTGCTAAGTAAGCGTCTTTTTTTTCTAGTTGTGAGTGAATTACATGGCTTTCTAATAAAAATTGTTCAGTCGAAATAGCATTTCCGGTTAATCTTGGGTGATCTTTATTACACATGACACTTAAAGTATCTTCCATGATGACTTTTGATCTTAAATTGGAGTTTTTATTTGATTCAGCTTCGATGATCAAGTCAGATTGTTGTGAACGTAACATATTACTATGATCGTGATTATACAGGGGTTCAATTTTGACACTCGCCAGAGGGGCTTCTTGGCTCATGATTGCTGCTAGCTCAGGTAATATGGTGAAGCCAAATACACTGAGGGAGGAGATCAAAAATTGTTTATCACATTGTAGTGGATCAAATTTTTTGAACTCGGGCATGGTATAAGCGATGTTTTCAACCGAGCTTGCCAATGTGGGATAAATATCCAATGCAAACTGTGTCGGCTCTACGCCACGGCTACCACGAATAAATAGCGGGTCCTTATACACATCTTTGAGCCTGGTCACTCCTTGGCTCACTGCGGACTGACTTATTCCTAAGCGTTTTGCAGCTTTGGTATAACTCTTCTCTTCAACAATTGCCACGAAGGTAGGGATCAAACTGTAATCTGAATGTTTCATGCCTTACGCACTCCGTGAAATTCCAAGATGATATAAGTTAACTTATATCATATATCACTTAACTTCTGAACTTTTTATATACGATAGCGCTATTAAATATCATCTACATCAATAAGGCTAAATATGAAACGTTCAATTATTAGTTTATCAGTTCTCCTTGCAACTTCTCTATCAGGCAGCGCGCTTGCTGCTGATGATCACAATCATCGCTTTGATGGTGTGAGCATTGATATACCAACTTTATCTCACGATTATTACTTAGGTGAGAACTCTGGCGCAACGCATTTTTGGCATGGCGATACAAAAGACATGACCTTTACACCTACTGGTGGCAACGATGCTTACGATGCAAAATCTGACAAGGTTCACCCTGAACTAACTGCGCATTCAAAGAAAATGGATAAAGGTATTTTTGCTTTTAAAAATAAATTTTTCCAAGTTTATGGTTACGGTTTAACCTCTCCAATGATTGTTGATGGTGAGAATGGTTTATTGATTCTTGATCCAGTTGAGTCTGTAGACAAAATGCAGTTAGTGATGGAAGATTTCCGTAAAGTTACGGGTAATAATAAACCTGTTGCTGCGGTAATGTATTCACATTGGCATCCTGATCACTATGCCGGTGTACGTGGTATTGAAGGTGTTGAAAATGCAAAAATTATTGCGCATGAAACCTTTATGGCTAACGTTGTAAAAGGCTCTATGGGCGGTACAGGTCCAGCACTTGGTTTCCGTGTTGATTACTCGTTAGGTACGTTACTTAATGTTGAACAAGCTGGCCGTATTAATGGTGGTTTAGGACCTGATTTTGAGATCCGTGAACACAGCCTAATTAAACCAAATACGTTAGTTGAAGGTACGTTTGGTATCTTAGAAATGGAAATAGAAGGCATTAAGGTTGAATTCCGTCATGTACCTTCTGAAGCATCTGATGAAATCACGGCTTACTTCCCTGAATTTGATATGTTATTTGGATCTGAAGTGATTCAAGGTGAAAGTTTCCCTAACCTTCACACTATTCGTGGTACACAATATCGTGACCCAAGCATTTGGTTCCCTGGTGTTGATATGCTGCGTGAATACAAGGCTAATACTATGATGCTTTCACATGGTCGCCCTGTAAATGGTGCTGAGCATGTTGATGACACGCTGACTTCATATCGTGATGCGATTCAATTCACTTACGATCAATCAATCAAAGCCATTAATGATGGTGCAACGCAAGAAGATTTGATCCGTCAAATTCAATTACCAGATCATTTAGTTAATCATCCTTGGTTAGGTGACTTCTACGGTTCTATTCGCCACGCTACAAAACAAATATTTGTAGGCGAAATGGGCTGGTTTGATGGTGACCCAACAACGCTTAACCCAACTTACTCTGTTGAAGCTTCACAGCGCTACGTCGCTATGATTGGCGGCAAAGAGAAAATGATGGAGTTTGCTATTGATGCATGTGAAGGCGAAGATTACCAGTGGTGTGCAGAGTTAGCTACGCATGCTATTCGTATCGATTTAGATGATATGGCTCCTC
>JBALXF010000379.1:0-3648 GCA_036961085.1 Psychromonas sp. | reverse complement strand
ACTGTGGTTAATTTACGAAGTTGGTCTAATTTGTTACTCATTTTTACTCTGCCTTTGTGTTGTACTTAATCTGGGTTCATTTAATAAATTTTGTTTCACGGTCGAATTTTTTAATGTACAAACAAGTCAAGAGTGAACAAATGTATTGCGAGTGAACATGTGATGCTTATTTTTATTTTTTTAACCTAAAATGTCAATACAAAGATGAGATAAAGTGTCTTCATGTCTCATATTTTATTGATACATTATCATCTATTACCAAAATGAATAAAAACCGAGTGAACATATGTTGTTTTATAGATTAAATGTTCGCCTTAAAAACACTTTAAAAGCAATCGCTTCATTCTTTGTTGATATTTTTATGGGGTTCATGTTGGTCAATTTGTTGATCTTGCATATGACGATTTAATGCTTCTTCAAGTTTGATAAAATGCTCTTGATAATCTCGACCAAAGCGTTTTTCTGAATTACTGTTTTTCCAAACTTCATATAAAGAATCTCGACCTTTCGCTTCTTCTGCAATAAATTTCTGACGCAGGTGATCCGCTTTTTGTTGCTCAAAACCTAAATCGACTAACGCCTGTGTTGCCAGTTCGATCGATGAATGAAAAGTTTCACTGACAACATAATCAGCTCCTGCATGGACTAATTCATAATTATGAGCGCGATCATAGGCGCGAGCGAGTACCGTGATATGGGGGTGAGCACGCTTAATATATTTAACCAATTCACTGGCTCGTTGATTATCATCGATTGAAATAATCAATAATTTTGCCTGTTCGATACCTGCGGTGCGTAATAGATCTGGGCGGGTAGCATCGCCAAAAAAACTTTTTATTTTTACTCTACGCAATCTTTCAACCATCTTAGATTCATCATGCAATACGACGGTGGGGATATTATTGGCGACTAACATACGATTGGCTATTTGTCCGAAGCGCCCAGCCCCTGCAATAATAACACTACCGACCTGGTCGATGTCATCTTGCTTAGCTTGATCCTTTTGATTAGTTTTTTGCTGATAACGAGGCAGAATAATCTTGTCGAATGCAATAAATAATAAAGGCGTTAAAAACATTGAACAGGCAACGACTAAGGATAGAGGTTTAATAATGTCATGTGGTAACACATGGTTAGCAGCACTAACACTGAGTAATACAAAGCCAAACTCTCCGGCTTGTGCCAAACTCAAAGATAATAGCCAGCGGTTACTGTTTTTTATCTTAAAAAGACTGGCTAGCAGGAATAAAACAATACCTTTCAGTAACATAACAGACAAAGTGATCGTCACTATGATCGGGATGTTATTGAGTAAATACTGCACGTCGATGCCCGCGCCGACCGTGATAAAAAATAGCCCTAATAATAAACCTTTAAAAGGCTCAATATTAGATTCTAACTCATGCTTAAATTCAGAATCAGCTAAAATCACACCTGCTAAAAAGGTGCCTAAAGCAGGAGAAAGGCCAACTAAGCTCATCAATGCAGCGATCCCTATCACCAACATTAAAGTCGTGGCAGTGAAAATCTCTGGCAATCCTGAGCTTGCTGCAAATTTGAACATCGGGCGACTTAGATAATGACCTGCAACTACCACCATTATAATGGAACTGATCACCACTAACGCATGTGCCCAAGTTGGCAGACTTGCTACTAGGCTTAGCTGTTGATGCTGTTCCGATGCTGCAATAAGTGCTTGTTGTGATTTTTCAATCAGTTCTGGCAAGGTCATTAAGGGAATTAAAGCCAGCATTGGGATAACGGCAATATCTTGAAACAACAACACCGAGAATGTATTTCTACCGCCTTTGCTTCTTGCTAAGCCTTTTTCTTTAAAGGTTTGTAACACGATCGCGGTGGATGACAGTGATAAAATTAAACCTATGGTTAGCGCGACCGTCCATTGTTCAACAAAATATAACGCGAACCAAGTGATCAGAAGTGTGGTAAGAACAACTTGCAAGCCACCTAGACCGATTAAACGATTACGCATTTGCCAGAGCATTTTAGGCTCAAGTTCTAAGCCGACTAAAAATAGCATCATTACCACACCAAATTCGGCGAAATGCTGAATGCTATTAGTTTCTTCGCCGACTAGGCCTATCACAGGTCCGATAATGACACCGGCAATTAAGTAGCCTAGTACAGAGCCTAGGCCAAGCCGTCTCGCAATAGGTACTGCAATCACAGCTGCACTTAAATATAAAAAAGTGTAAACAAAATAGAGGGTCATGATCACTCCTTAATCATATTGCGAATTACTCCATAAATAACGTTAGTAAATCGTTAAGATAGCGATGTCCTAATGCTGTCATTTGCCAATTATCATCATTCACTATTAACATTTGTTTTGCAACTGCTTGATTTATAGTCTCTTCAATATCAGTAATAGATAAGCCTGTGTAATCTTCAAACTCACTGAATGGAATCGTTTCAAACAAACGTAAACGGTTGATCATATATTCAAAAGCTAAATCTTGTTTAAGTACATTATTGGCTTCATCTAAATAAGAGCGGCTTGGATCTAAATAGCCTTTAGGATGTTTAATTTTACTGGTACGCAGAATTTTATTCTGTAAAGGCAGAGTGAACTTACCATGAGCACCACAACCAATGCCGATATAATCACCAAATCGCCAATAATTTAAATTATGTAAACAGGCGAATCCTGGTTGGCTATAACCCGATATTTCGTATTGTTGGTAGCCATTTTCAGCCAATAACTGCAGCCCTTTTTCTTGAATATCCCAGAGTAATTCATCTTCTGGCAATTTAGGGGGATGCGAAAAGTATTGCGTATTGGGTTCAATAGTTAACTGATACCAAGACAGATGGGTTGGTTTGAGATCAATTGCGGTTTGCAGATCGCTCATCGCATCTTCTAATGATTGATCCGGTAAGCCATGCATTAGATCTAAATTGAAGGTTTTGATCCCTACATTATGCGCTTGTTTAGCTGCATTTTTGGCTTCATCTACGCCATGTATGCGACCTAGGCGTGTTAGTTTTTCTTGTTGGAAACTTTGCACGCCAAAGGAGAAACGACTGATACCCGCTGTTTTAAAATCGGCAATTTTTTGATTTTCAATCGCGCCAGGGTTGGCTTCTAAGGTGATCTCAATATCTTCTTTGAAAGGGATCTTTTTTTCAATTTCAGTTAATAACCAGCCAATACCTGAAGCCGATAACAGACTTGGTGTACCGCCACCAATAAAGATTGTTTCTAAGGTTCTGCCTTGCACATATTTTAAGTCATGACCTAGGTCATCTAACAAGGCATGTAAGTATTCTTGCTCTGGGATGTCGCCACGTAATTTATGAGAATTAAAGTCACAGTAGGGACATTTCTCAATACACCAAGGTATATGTATATAAAGACTAAGTGGGGGTAGTTTAAGCATGGGGTAACCTGAAATTGAAAAATGAGAACGCAGCGTTGCCACTGCGTTAAGAAGTCTAACCGAGTTGGTCTTTAAGTAGTGTGACTAATTGCTTTAAAGCTTGACCACGGTGACTTAATTCACCTTTACGTTGTTTGCTAAGTTGTGCAGATGTTGATTGCTCGCTTTCAACCCAGAAAACAGGATCGTAACCAAAGCCATTTTCACCTTCAATTGATTCAGTGATTGTGCCATTCCAAGTTCCTTG
>JBALXF010000378.1:0-3666 GCA_036961085.1 Psychromonas sp. | reverse complement strand
ATTGAAGATGAATTAAAAAGCTCTTATCTCGAATATGCAATGAGTGTAATAGTAGGTCGTGCACTTCCTGATGTGCGTGACGGTCTTAAACCTGTTCATCGTCGTGTTTTATTTGCGATGAATGTATTACGTAATGACTGGAATAAACCTTATAAAAAATCAGCACGTATTGTTGGTGATGTAATCGGTAAGTATCACCCACATGGTGATACGGCTGTATACGACACAATCGTACGTATGGCTCAAGATTTCTCGTTACGTTATATGCTTGTTGATGGCCAAGGTAACTTTGGTTCGGTTGATGGTGATAGTGCAGCTGCAATGCGTTATACCGAAATTCGTATGCAAAAATTGGCTCATGAATTATTAGCGGATTTAGACAAAGAAACAGTTGATTATGTACCTAACTACGATGGTACAGAACAAATCCCTGAAGTAATGCCTACTAAAATACCGAATCTATTAATTAATGGTTCTTCAGGTATCGCTGTTGGTATGGCAACTAACATCCCACCGCATAACTTAGGTGAAGTTATCGATGGTTGTTTAGCATTAATTGAAAATGCTGATATTACGGTTAATGAATTAATCGAATTTATCCCAGGTCCAGATTTCCCGACTGGCGCGATCATCAATGGTCGTAAAGGCATTATCGATGCTTATCATACAGGTCGCGGTAAAGTTAAAATTCGTGCTAAAGCGGATATAGAAGTACATGAAAAGACTGGTCGTGAAACCATTGTTGTTCATGAACTGCCTTACCAAGTAAACAAAGCGCGTTTAATCGAAAAAATTGCTGAGTTTGTTAAAGATAAAAAAATTGAAGGTATTAGTGCATTACGTGATGAGTCAGATAAAGACGGCATGCGTATGGTGGTTGAAGTTAAGCGTGGCGAAGTCGGTGAAGTTGTTTTAAACAACCTTTACGCTCAAACACAAATGCAGGTTACTTTTGGTATCAATGCAGTTGCACTAGACCATGGTCAACCTAAATTATTTAACTTGAAAGAGATGTTAGAAGCGTTCGTCTTACATAGACGTGAAGTTGTTACTCGTCGTACTGTCTACGAACTAAGAAAAGCGCGTGAACGTGCTCATATCCTTGAAGGTCTAGCTATTTCATTAGTTAATATTGAGCCTATCATTGATTTGATTCGTCATTCTCCAACACCTGCTGAAGCTAAAATGGCTTTACAGGCAAAAGGTTGGGAATTAGGTGCTGTTTCTGCAATGTTAGAAGCATCTGGTGTTGATGCTGCTCGTCCAGACGGCCTTGCAGTAGAATTTGGTGTTCGTGATGACCAATACTACATGACAGAAGTACAAGCCCAAGCGATTCTTGATTTACGTCTACATAAATTAACCGGCCTTGAGCATGAGAAAGTATTAAGCGAATATAAAGAATTATTAGATATTATCGCTGCATTATTATTCATTTTAGAAAACCCATCACGTTTAATGGAAGTTATTCGTGAAGAGTTAGAAGAAATTAAAACTAACTTCAATGATGAACGTCGTACTGAAATCACTGCTAGTGAAACCGACCTGTGCATGGAAGATTTAATTACGGAAGAAGATGTTGTAGTGACACTTTCCCATGAAGGTTACGTTAAATATCAACCGCTATCGGACTACGAAGCACAACGTCGTGGTGGTAAAGGTAAAGCAGCGACTAAGATGAAAGATGAAGACTTCATCGAGAAGTTATTAGTGGCAAGTACCCATGACACTATTTTATGTTTCTCAACACGTGGTCGTCTGTACTGGCTGAAAACATTCCAATTACCACTAGCTTCTCGTCAAGCACGTGGTCGTCCAATTGTGAATATTTTACCGCTTGAAGAAGGCGAACGTATCACAGCAATTTTACCGGTTCGTGAATACGCTGATGATAAGTTTGTATTCATGGCAACGGCAAATGGTACGGTTAAGAAAACTGCGCTAAGTGCTTATAGTCGTCCGCGTAATAGTGGTCTAATTGCTATCAACTTAAATGATGATAATGAGTTAATTGGTGTCGGTATTACTGATGGCTCAAATGAAATCATGATTTTCTCTGATGCGGGTAAAGTTGTTCGCTTTAAAGAAGCTGAAGAGTCAACTTCAACAGATGAAGATGGCAACCTTATTTTAGATGAAAACGGTAACCCTGAGATTAAATTCAAAGGTGTTCGTCCAATGGGACGTACAGCAACCGGTGTTCGTGGTATTAAATTAAAAGCTGGCGAAAAAGTAGTTTCTTTGATTATACCTAACGAAACAGGCCATATCTTAACCACGACTGAAAATGGTTACGGTAAACGTACTCCACTTGACGATTACTCATCTAAGAGCCGTGCAACACAAGGTGTTATCTCGATTAAAGTGAGTGAGCGTAACGGTAAAGTAGTTGGCGCAGTACAGGTTGATGAAAATGATGAAATCATGCTTATTTCAGACAAAGGCACTTTAGTACGTACTCGTGTTAGTGAAGTATCAGTTGTTGGTCGTAATACGCAAGGTGTTACATTAATACGTACTGCAGAAGACGAAAAAATTGTTGCTCTACAGCGTATTGATGAAATAAAAGAACAGCCAGTATTCGAAGATGAAGCTGAACTAGTTGAAGGCGCACCTATCGCGGCTGCTCCTGAATCTGATGAAGACATTGCAACAGATGAAGTCACTGAACCACAGCAGTAACGGTTAATGTGATTTGAAAAAAGCGGCTTCGGCCGCTTTTTTTGTTTCTGTACAACGATAATTCGTTTTAACCTTAACTAGCTGTATATTCGCATTAAAATAAATGATAGTTTTGGTCATTATGCTAGCGGTTGTTGACCATCTATACTTCGTTATCGTCTATTTATGTGGAACAACCACACTACATAGGCTCTGCCTTGTATAAATAGCCAACAAACAGCTGCAAAAGCAACCTTGAAAGATCAACAGACCCAAATTTACCTATATGGAAGAAGATAATTAAATGAGCAAAGTATTTAACTTCTGCGCAGGTCCTGCAATGTTACCTGAAGCAGTAATGCAAAAAGCACAACAAGAGTTTTGTAATTGGCAAGGACAGGGGGTTTCTGTGATGGAAATTAGTCATCGTAGTCCTGAATATGTAGAAATGGCGAAACAGGCTGAGCTTGATTTGCGTGAATTATTAGCGGTGCCTGATAATTACAAAGTTTTATTTTGCCATGGTGGTGGTCGCGGTCAATTTGCAGCTGTGCCACTTAATTTACTCGGTGATAAGTTAGATGCAGATTATTTATTAACCGGTCAATGGTCTAAATTAGCGGTTATTGAAGCTAAAAAGCATGCCCGTATCGCTGAAACTGACATCATGCAAACAACTAAAGACGGTAAAATTAGCGTTAAACCTTGTGCTGACTGGAAGATTAATGCCGGTGCTGCCTATGTGCATTATTGTCCAAATGAAACAATTGAAGGGATCGAAATCTTTGAAACACCGGAAACAGGTGTTATTCCTTTAGTTGCAGATATGAGTTCAACGATTTTATCGCGTCCAATTGATGTCTCAAAATTTGCTCTGATCTATGCTGGCGCACAAAAAAATATCGGCCCGTCAGGTCTCTCTATTGTCATTGTACGTGAAGATTTAGTGGGTAAAGCGCGTAAAGCAATTCCATCAATATTTGATTACGAAATGCAAGCGAATGC
>JBALXF010000377.1:0-3682 GCA_036961085.1 Psychromonas sp. | reverse complement strand
GCTTCTGCAAAGAAACGCTTGCTACTATTTACTTGATCAAGACAGTTTATTGGCTCCGCGCTATTTGTAATTTCTGGCACTAACCAAGCATCTTGCCACCAATCAGTAATTCGCTGCTTAGCAGCGTACATTTTTAATTCTGTTGGCAGGCTATCACTTTTTTGACCGTTAGCAGTGACATCACTTGGCAATAAATTCCATAAATCATTATTAGGCCAGCGAGCAAAAGGCATGCAATGATCAATCGCATACTGCTTCTTTAAACTTTTATTTGTCCATACGCAGCTATGTTGATTGCCGTTACTTTGCTGGAGACTTTCAAAACGTTTACGTACTTCTGTGGTACTACGTTTTGCTTCTAACCAGTTGAGTGAATTGAACAATTGATGTTGCCTATCGGGGGATTGATATTGCTTATTTCCTTGATAAACCGCCATAGTTTTAATCCATTCAGAAACCAAGACAGGTTCTATCCAGCAGGCGTAACGTGTAAGAGCAATCCACAAGTGTTCTGGTAATGAGAATTCCCCCCATGCATTTAAGGTGGGTAAATCTAAAAATAGGCTATCTCTGCCACGTACAGTTTTACTGTCTACTTCAAATACACCTTTATTGGTATTTGGATAGGTAATAAATTTGCAGGGCATACTTTTGATATTACTGACACAGGCAGAAAGCATTTTACACATGGCTCCGGCATCGTCGCCAACAAACAGATTACCAATACGATAATCTGATGCTTGTAAGTGTGTTAATTGATGCCAACCTTCCTCTTTCATAAAGCCCATATTTGGTTTTTTATTAGGGGTTTGAAATAACTGATGTTTATCAATGAGATCTTTATATTGATGAGCCCAATACAGAGCCACCAACCCCATTGGTAATATGACTCTATTATTTTCACGTCTTAAAACAGCACCAGGATGTCCATCTGCAATGCGTAATAATACTCGCATTAATGCTAATTTGTGTGTTGCTGATTTACCATCGTTGAGAGCCACATGGCGGATAAAAGGAAATGCCCCACTCCCATCATCGGGAAGTTGCAACACCACGGTCTGCCATTTAACATCATCGCGTCCAATCACATCATTATTTTTATCTGTCACCAACAACGTGCTTAATCCAAATTTTTTGCCTATTTGAGTAAGCTGATCGCTACAAACATCATACATAGTGCGTTCATCACCACTTGGCCCGTGACGCAATGAGATAACCAGTTTTCCGCCGGGTTTGAGTAAGTTTGCTAATTTACGAAGAGAACGCTCACGTTGTGAATCAGGGATATGCATCCATACAGCACTGAGTAGAATAAGGTCAAAACTGATCTCTTGTTTGGTAACAATGCTTAAATCGGGTAGTGAGTCTTGTAGCCAATTCACCCTTAAACCTTGCGTATGCTGCATGCCTAAATCAGCCAATATTTTTGCAGGTTCAATCGCGGTGACCTGCACATTATTTATAGCTCCCTGCTCTGCAAAATATTTGCTATCGCGCCCAGCACCTGCGCCTATGTCTAAAATTCGCGCATCGACTTTATTTATCACAGGTGTTAAATATTCAAGCCAATTTTGATGCACCTGTTCAAATTTTTTTGAAAGGTACATTTCAGCTAACTGATTTGCATTTTTATTATAATAATTGTCAGACATGTAGTGTGTTATTAACTATTCAGGTTATGTAAATTTACAGTACCATATTCAAAATAAGCGAGATTGGTCTAGATCAAATATTTAAACCTAACGAATTGATTATCAATGCTATATTTATAAAAATGAGATTTGTAAAACATTCTTAGTCTTGCATTTTTAATGTTTTTAGAGTTCTGCTAATTATAGAGAAAAATATTTAGCAACGCTTTGAAGAGAAATATTACTAACGTAAAGTGACTTTAGACCAAAGAAACACTTAGGGTCGCGCAGGTAGAACACCTAGTTTACCGGTCTTAATCCAGAAATTTAAAAGTCTGACGCCCTGTCTCCAAATGCATAACTATTCAAATAACTAACAATTACTTTAATGGAATTAGATGAGCGATAAAAATAAGTTTAAGGGTAGAAAGGCATATCAATCAGCATTTAATAATACTAGTAAGAAGGTTTCAGTGATGACTGAAACCTTCCAATAACAAGTGTTAAACTTGACTTGCAACCTCTTGAATAACAGCGGGTTGTTTATTTTGATGCCACTTAGCTAATAAATACACTGCTGCGACTTGCAATAGCAATGCACCAAGCAATACTAGCGGGCTTGCAGAAATACCAGCAATAACAAAACTGATTAATGCGATACCACCGTTTAATACCGCATACGGTAGTTGAGTACGGAAATGCTCAAACTGATCACAACCGGCACCCGTTGATGATAAAATCGTCGTTTCTGAAATCGGAGAACAATGATCACCAAACAAACCACCCGATAACACTGCGCCAATACAAACATATAATGGGGCATCAATGGCGACTGCAGTGGGAATAACTAACGCCATCATTATCGCAAAGGTACCCCATGATGAGCCCGTTGCAAAAGAGATAATACCTGCTAGCAAAAATGCCACTGCAGGTACTAACCAAGGTGGAAAGCCAGCCTGTGCTTTTTCTGCGATATATGCAGCAGTGCCTAAATCTTTACCAATAGTACTTAATGTCCAGGCTAATATTAATATGATAGCAACTTGCATCATATTGCCCATACCTTTTAAATACACCGCAACACCGTCCGATAAATTACGCACGCTATAACAGGCCATTAAAATAATTAATGTCATTGCAGCAAAAAAATAAGCACTTGAAAGCGCAGCACGAAACATAGAGCCTGATACTTGCTCAAAGGGGAAACCTAATGGTCCTAACATGCTAATTAATACCGTCGCCATCACTAATAAAGGAGCCCACACAAATGAAGCCTTAGCATTGTCATGGGTAAATGCACTCACGGTTTGTTGGCTTATACCTGTGAAGTTTCCCTTTTGCGCTTGTTTTTCTGCTTCAGCCATTGGACCAAAATCAAGTTTTTTAATCGCCACTAATGGCACAATAAAAATAGCTAAGAAGGCATAAAACTGAAAAGGGATTGCATATAAAAATGCCTGCCAATCAGAAGTTTCAAGTTGTAGCGCGGTAAACTCTTTCTGCAACAAGCCCATGATATAAACACCCCAACCAATAAACGGGATCAAAATAGCAACGGGCGAAGATGTCGAATCAATAATAAACGCCAACTTTTGACGCGACAGTTTTAATTTTTCAAACATTGGACGAAATACCGGCCCCACAATCAGAGGCGTACCTAAATCAGAGAAGAAGATAAAAATCCCTCCAAACCAAGCTGCAATTTGTGCTTTGCATTTTGTGCTTATCCAATGGGTGACTTTATTAGCAAAGGCAGTACCACCACCAGACTGTTCCATCAAAGCAACAAAACCACCGATGAAAATCAATAACACCAATACACCCGCATTATAGCTATCGGTTAATTGCGGTACTATGTGGTCTTTGACCATAATGCCAAACGACTCAAGTGGTTGTAATCCATTGAGCATAAATACGCCGGTTAACACCCCACCGAATAAGCCAATCACTACATTACGCGTCGACAGCGACAATACCAATGTAATGATAATAGGTAGTAATGAGCTAATATCTGTTTGTTCCATTTCTTTATTCCTTGTGATCACGCGTAC
>JBALXF010000376.1:0-3685 GCA_036961085.1 Psychromonas sp. | reverse complement strand
ATGCTGAATTGATGAAAGCGAGTGATGTAACTAAGTTACAACGTCAAGCAGAAGTAAAAGTATCAGAATACAAATTGAAGCGTAAAGCATTTGAAGAAGATAACCGTCGTCGTCAAGGTGAAGAGCAACAAAAAGCGTTAAAACTTGTAAAAGAAGTAATTGATAAGGTTGCAGCTAAAGGTAAATATGACCTTATCCTTAATGCTGAACAAGTTGTTTTTGCTAAGCCTGGTATCGATATATCTGATGCTGTGATCAAAGAAATGAGCAAGCGATAGGCCGCAAATGATGACATATAATTTAGCGCAGTTAGCTCAGCAATTAAACGCACAGTTAGGCGGTGATGCAGACCTTGTTATTCATCGCTTAGCAACTTTTGATCGTGCGGAACAAGGTGATATTACCTTTGTTTCGGATAAAAAATTATTAATCAAGCTAGACGAATGTAATGCCAGTGCCATTGTATTACCGACTGCTTTAAAAGAAACTTATCAAGGTAATGCCTTGTTTATGGATAACCCTTATGTGGGTTATGCATTATTAGCGAGAATTTTTGATACAACACCAAATTTACAAGCAACTATTGCACCTTCGGCAGTTATTCATGAAACTGCAAAAATAGGTAACAATGTTGCGATTGCAAATAATGTAGTAATTGAAGAAGGCGTAGAGATTGCAGATAACTGTCAAATATTTTCTAACGTAGTTATTGGCCAGTATTCAAGCATTGGTGAAAATACAAAAATATACCCTAATGTGACTGTCTACCATCAATGTGAGATTGGTAAGCGCGGGATTATTCATGCTAATGCCGTGATTGGTTCAGATGGTTTTGGGAATGCGCCTTATCAAGGTACGTGGGTCAAAATACCACAAATTGGTAAAGTGATTATTGGTAACGATGTCGAAATTGGTTCATCAACAACTATAGATCGCGGTGCACTTTCCGATACAGAGATATCTGATGGTGTCAAAATCGATAATCAATGCCAAATTGCGCATAATGTATTTATTGGTGCACATACAGCGATTGCCGGTGGTTCTAATGTCGCGGGAAGTACCAAAATTGGTAAAAATTGTGTTCTTGGTGGATCCGTTGCAATGAATGGTCACCTAACGATTGTCGATAATGTCGTGGTTACCGGTGATAGCATGGTAATGCGTGATATTACGGAGCCAGGTGTTTATTCATCAGGTGTGCCAGCACAAAATAATAAAGCATGGCGTAAAACTACTGCCTATACGTTAAAAATTGTAGAGTTATTTAAACGTGTAAAAGAGCTCGAAAAAAAACAATCCAAATAAAAATTAAGGAATTATAGTGAGCAACGAATTAAACACATTAGATATCAAAGATATCATGGATCTTTTACCGCATAGATACCCATTCCTATTAATCGATCGTGTTATTGATTATGTACCAGGTAAAACGTTAAACGGCATTAAAAATATTTCTTTCAATGAACCACAATTTACTGGTCATTTTCCTGGCACTCCAGTTTACCCTGGTGTGATGATTCTTGAATCGCTAGCACAGGCAACGGGTGTACTTGCTTTTGCAACTTACGGCAAACCTGCTGCAAATGAACTATATTTTCTAGCGTCTATGGATAAAGTGCGTTTCCGCAAACCAGTAGTTCCTGGTGATGTGCTAAACCTAGAAGTTATCTACCTAAAAGAACGTCGTGGTATGGGTAAATTCGAATGTATCGCAAGAGTCGACGGTGACGTTGTTTGTGAAGCAATGATTATGTGTGCAAGAAGAGAGATTTAATGATCAAATCAACAGCAAAAATTCATCCAACAGCGATTGTGCATGAAAATGCGATAATCGGTGATAATGTAGAAATTGGCCCTTATACAATTATTGGCGATCGAGTTGAAATTGGGGATGATTGCTGGATTGCACCGCATGTTGTAGTCAAAGGACCAACTAAAATGGGCAAAGGGAATAAAATATTCCAATTTGCTTCAGTTGGCGAAGATTGCCAAGATCTAAAATATAATGGTGAAGAAACATTTTTAGAGATTGGTGATAATAATGTATTTCGTGAGAGCTGTACTATTCATCGTGGCACAGCACAAGACAAAGGTACAACACGCATCGGCAACAATAACTTATTGATGGCTTATGTGCATGTTGCACACGACTGTATTCTTGGTGATAACATTATTTTATCAAATAATGCCACATTGGCCGGTCATACTAAGTTAGCAAACAATGTAATTATTGGCGGATTGTCAGCACTGCATCAGTTTACCCGTGTTGGTGAATATGCAATGATTGGTGGTTGTTCAGCTGTCAATAAAGATGTCCCGCCTTATTTCATGGCTTCTGGTAACTATGCTCAAGCGCAGGGTATTAACTCTGTTGGTTTAAAACGTAGAGGCTTTGATAGTAAAGCAATTATGGAAATTAAACGTGCTTATAAAGCGCTTTGCCGTGAAGGTAAAACACTTGAGCAAGCAAAACAAGAAATCGCGCAAAAATTAGAAAATTGCCCAGAGCTACAAGTACTTTATGACTTCATTTGTGAAGAAAATAGAGGCATTGTACGCTAAGCCATTGTTGGTATTTTAGTGTTATAAAATAGGCTCATTAGAGCCTTTTTTTTTACTATTAATATAGAAGAAGAAAAGTGATGAATAAACCATTAAGAATAGGCCTAATTGCCGGTGAAGCTTCAGGTGATATTTTAGGTGAAGGGCTAATTAAAGCGTTAAAAGTGCATTATCCGGATGCTATTTTTGAAGGCATTGCTGGTCCTAAAATGATTGCTCAAGGTTGTACTGCATTGCACCCTTTGGAAGAGTTATCAGTGATGGGCTTTGTTGAAGTGGTTGGTAAATTACGTAGTATTCTTCATATTCGAAAATCGATAATTAATCATTTTATCGACAATCCACCAGATGTCTTTATTGGCATTGATGCGCCTGATTTTAATATTACGGTTGAGCTTAAATTAAAGCAGCATAATATTAAAACTATCCACTATGTGAGCCCTTCGGTGTGGGCGTGGAAACAATGGCGTATTCATAAAATAGCGAAAGCTACCGATATGGTGTTAGCCTTTTTACCTTTCGAGAAGGCGTTTTATGATAAGTTTAATGTACCTTGTAAATTTGTTGGTCATACACTTGCTGATCAGTTACCTATCAAACCAGAAAAGCAGATCGCCAGAGATAAATTAGGTTTTAGCAGTGATGATAAATTATTAGCTATTTTACCCGGCAGTCGTAATGCAGAAGTGGAAATACTTGGCCCTATCTTTTTACAGTCAGCTAAGATAATTAGCCAAAAATACCCTGACTATCAATTTATTGTACCTATGGTAAATGACAGTCGAAAGAAACAATTCTTAGCACTAAAACAACAGTATGCACCTGATTTACCGCTCACAATATTTGATGGTCAAGCTAGTGCTATTCTCCAGTCAGCTGATACCGTTTTATTAGCATCGGGTACTGCGGCTTTAGAAGCTATGTTAGCCAAAGCCCCTATGGTGGTTGCTTATAAAGTGAAGTTATTAACTTATGTTATTGCAAAAGCATTAGTTAAGGTTAAATATACGTCATTACCCAATTTAATTGCGGATCGAGAAGTGGTTAAAGAGCTCAGCCAAAATGATTGTAACGTAGACAATATCGTTGCTGAGTTAGACCGACTTTTAAGCCAAGATAATCA
>JBALXF010000375.1:0-3690 GCA_036961085.1 Psychromonas sp. | reverse complement strand
GCTTTCTCTTTATCTCCAAACAAGGCATTCGCTGTCATCGCAATAATAGGGGTTATCACATTACGCTCACGTAGTTTTCGAGTTGCGGTATAACCATCCATCAATGGCATTTGTATATCCATTAATATGCCATCATAGTGGTAATCCTGCGCCATAGTGATGGCAATTTGCCCATTAGCTGCAATATCAACAACAACCCCTTCGGTCTCAAGTAGCTCTTTTGAAAGTTCCTGATTTAACTGATTATCTTCAACAAGCAAAATACGTGCACCAATCAATTGATTATTAACAGGGGCTTCTGATACTTGGTAATTAGTGAGTTGTTTTGCATAACTGGAGTCAAGTCCTGTAATATTTACCATCGCATCAAATACACTTGATGCAGTAAGTGGTTTTCGTAATACATAATCGATAAAGTTTTGAGCTGATAAATCTACTTCATCTTGCATTGAGCTAGTGGGAACCATAACGCAGGTATAAAGACTTGCTTGATCAATGGCTTTAATACCTTTACAGGTATCTAGGCCATCTAGTATTGGCATTTGTAGATCGATAATCGCCATATCATAGTCTTCGGGTGCCGATTCAATAAGAGAAATAGCACGTTTCCCTGAATCTACCGCGGTAACATCACAACCTAAGTTTCGCATCAAATTGCTAATTACATCCAAGGCTCTATGATTATCATCAACCAGTAAGACTCGTATTCCTTGCAAAGTGATTGGCTCTGGTTGTTCAACTATATTCTCCATACCAAGCCATATATCAAAGGTAAATGTGCTGCCTATTTTGACTTGGCTTTTAGCCGATATACTGCCATCCATAAGTTCAACTAAACGCTTAGAGATAGTTAACCCAAGCCCAGTACCACCATATTTCCTGGTTGTAGAAGAATCTGCCTGAGAAAATGATTGGAACAACAGAGATAGTTGCTCTGCTGTCATGCCAATCCCAGTATCTTGTACAACAAATTGAAGATGGACGCGATCACCTTCATACTCAAGCATATTAACTGATATTAAAATATCTCCTTGCTCGGTGAATTTCACTGCATTTACACATAAATTTAATAAAATTTGATATAAGCGTAATGGGTCTCCAATCAAGTGTTTCGGAACATCATGTTTAATATCAAATAAAAGCTCTAACGGCTTTTGTTGCAACTTAAATGACAAGACATCCGCTAAACTTTGTAACGTATCATCAAGACGGAAACTTAATTGCTCTACGGTTAATTTTCCCGCCTCTATTTTTGAGAAATCTAAAATGTCATTAATGATACCCAGCAAAGATTCCGCGGCATTGCTTGCTTTACTAATATAGTTTTTAGCTTTGGAATTAAGCTCCGTTTTGAGGGCAAGATGCGACATGCCAATAATGGCATTCATAGGCGTTCTAATTTCATGGCTCATATTCGCCAGAAAATCTGATTTAGCCTGACTAGCTTCTTTTAACGCTTTAGATGCCTTGACCGAACTAGTGATATCGCGCATCGAGATAAGCGTGATCTTGCTGGCAGATAATATAATCGGGATTAATGAGACTTCAACGTAAACTCGTTCACCATCAGGCAACACTAAATCAAGCTCTTCGTTTTCCAATAAACCTAGTGGTTCATCCGCTAACTTAGATTTTTCCAATGCAAATTTAACTCTATTTCTAATTTCACCTGAAAATAGATCTACAAATAAAATACTTTCCAACTCTTCTTCTGATTTTTTGAACATTTCTGTTGCAGCCATATTGGCTTGCACAAGCTTCCCATCTTCATTTTCCATCAATAGCGCAGTCGGCGTGCGATACACTATTGCTCGTGTATTTTGTTCCGATTGTGAGAGTAGTTGCTGATTTTTCTGCAGCTCAGAGGTACGTTGTTGCACTAAGTTTTCTAATTCCACTTGTGAGCGTTTAGATAACTGATAAGAACGTCTACCAACAAACATCATAAATGAGGAGATAGTGATAATAAGGGTAAGCGCAATCACTGACAGAGCAAGTAAAATTTCACGGCTTGCATAATAATCATTTAATACTTCATCGATATCAATTTGGGCAACAATTCCTATTCCCATATCAGGGATCCATCGCCATGACCCCATCACCGCTTTGCCCCCATAATCTTGGTAGTGGCTCAAGTTAGTATCATTTTCAATATGCTCAGGATAGCTAGCAATTGTTTTCTGCAACAATTCACTCTCCATCTGAATCGATAAAATAGAAGTTAAACTACCGCCCAATACACCATCTTCTAGTAATTTAGACTCGAAGCGATTTCGACTCAGCATCTGGCCACTGCGGTTTATTGCAAATAGTTGCCCTGTCCGTCCAATATTAGACATACGGAAAGCATTGGAAAAACCACCTCTTGGATCAAGCCTTAAAGCAAGAACTGCAATAATGCGCCCTGCAGAGTTTGATACGGGGTTAAGTAAGAACATCATAGGTTGAGCTACAACCGCCTCAGCTCCATTGCTTTGGACGATAATATCTGAATATATCGGTGGAACATTAACAATCTCCCCCTGCCAAGCACGCGCTAAAAGCTTGGGTGTTTTTTCCGCAAGTAGGCTAGTTGCACCAACATTATTATCGCGATCAGAAGCGAGAATAATATTATTTTCGCCAATTAAAGAGAATCCTCTGGTTGGAGACATATGTATTCGTTCCCCAACATATTGACGAACTTCCCCTAAAGTTTCTGTATTCAGTAACAGCTCAGCCCTGTTGGCTTGATCTTCAGTGTTACTAGCAATTTGACCTAGCATTTCAGAGAATATTGTGAATTCGCGAGTCAATAGTAATTTTATTTGATCGCGTCTTTCACCTAGCACTTCAGACAACACATTTCGTGCCCCATCTTGTGCGATATCTAATTGGCTTTGGTGGCTTTCAAGCTCACTTTGCTTCAGTGAATCTAACGCCAGATAGATTGATACGATAAATGCCACACAAATGCTAAAAATCAGAACTATAAAAATTCTACTTTGCTTTTTAGATCCAAAAAAATCATGCAATGCTTTGGTTTTTCGTAAGGAAACTATCCAAATAACTATAAAAAACACAATAAATGAGAACATGGCGACAAATAATCCACGCATCAGTTTTACTCGCTTTTGCGCCTTTATCTCATAGGGATTTTGTTCAAAAAGTTGTTCCGCTGCCCCCAAGTCCTCCGAATACCAATTATTACGCATCAATTCTAACTTTTCAGGACCTATTTTTTTTAGTCCCCAGTTAATTAGCTCAACCAGTTCAGGCGCATCCCTACGGATACAAATGGTACTAACATCGGGTAAGGTATTAGCAAAAGGAATAAACTCGACAGAATCTAGATTACCTGCTTGAGCCCAGTAATGAACACTCGATTGATAGGCAAGAAATACATCTAAAGTACCATTAGCAATCAAATTAACCGATTGCTCATTATCAATGGTATCTACAAGCTTAAATCTAGCATCGCCTTCCTTTATATGATTAATTAATGCACTTCCGGCTATGTTACCGACCACTGTATTATCGGTCCAATTAGTCAATTCCATCAACTTGGGGGATTTTCTGTTAATCAAAAAACCTGCTGCTTGCATCACCACTGGGTCAGAAAACCGGAATATAGATTCACGCTCAGAGGTTCGGCTACATACAGCCAATATATCGGTCTCTCCGGTTTTTAGCGCTTCTATTTGTGCATCC
>JBALXF010000374.1:0-3693 GCA_036961085.1 Psychromonas sp. | reverse complement strand
AAATATCCAAGCGTTCTTTTTCAACCGGATAAGTTATTAAGGTTTCGGTGCTTAAATCTTCCGCTTCAATATAGCTTTTTTGTGCCAGAGGGTGATGTCGGCTTAATGCTAACATTGCTTGATAACTAAATAGCGGAATGTAGCTTATCCCTTGAATGGCTTGCGGGTCAGACGTCACTACTAAATCTAAGTTACCACGCATTAATGCAGGTAGTGGTAAAAAGCTAAAACCGCTGGAAAAGTCTAATTCAACTTCAGGCCAACTATCACGAAACGTATCAATCGCAGGCATTAACCATTGGAAACAGGAATGGCATTCAATCGCCATGTGCAATCGACCAGCATCACCGGAGTTATAACGAGCAATATCTGATTGAGCATGGCTAATAAGCGGTAATACTTGTTCTGCTAATTCAATTAAGCGCATGCCAGAAACAGTAAAACGAATGGGTCTGGATTTACGAATAAATAGGGTGCAATTAAGACGTGCTTCTAATTCTTTTATTTGATGAGATAAAGCTGATTGTGTGAGATGTAGCTGCCGTGCAGCATCAACTAAGCTACCTGAAGACTTCAGCGCAGATAGTGTTTTTAAGTGTTTGATCTCAATCACAGTGGTAACAAGCTTAAATAAATAACGATAAATTCTACAATACGTTAATTATTTTAAGAATAAAAGCCACAATTCATTAATGTTAACTTTATTTACTTCATATATTCTTCATTATCAGGTACTTTTATAGATTATTTGTAGATCCAGTTATTTAACCGATTAGAGGTATTTATGCATTCCATTGAAAAGTCCAATAAATTAGACAATGTCTGTTATGACATTCGCGGACCAGTGCTCAAACAAGCACAAAAATTGGAAGATGAAGGCCAACGCATATTAAAGCTAAATATTGGTAACCCCGCCCCTTTTGGTTTTGAAGCGCCTGAAGAAGTATTGATGGATGTAATTAAAAATCTGCCACAAAGCCAAGGTTACTGCGACAGTAAAGGGCTATTTTCAGCGCGTAAAGCGGTAATGCAACACTATCAAGCTAAGGGTCTACTTTCACTGGATACTGATGATATTTATATCGGTAACGGAGTCAGTGAATTAATCGTGATGGCGATGCAAGGCTTATTAAATAATGGTGATGAAATTTTAATACCCGCACCAGATTACCCGCTTTGGACTGCAGCGGCTAATTTGTCTGGCGGTAAAGCCGTACATTATACCTGTGACGAACAATCTGATTGGTTTCCCGATATAGATGATATCAAATCTAAAATAACCGCTAAGACTAAAGGGATAGTGATCATTAACCCGAATAATCCTACTGGCGCGGTGTATAGCAAAGATTTGCTAGAGCAAATAGTCGAACTTGCTCGTATCCATAATTTAATCGTTTTCTCCGATGAGATTTACTCTAAGATAGTTTACGACGATGCCGTTCATATTCCATTAGCGACACTTGCAGATGACATATTGATTGTCACTTTTGACGGTTTATCCAAAGCTTATCGTGTCTGTGGTTTCCGAGTCGGTTGGATGATGATCAGTGGCGCTAAAAAATTCGCACGAGATTACATCAGTGGCTTAGAAATACTCGCCAGTATGCGTTTATGTGCCAATGTGCCGATGCAGCACGCAATACAAACATCGCTGGGTGGTTATCAAAGCATTAATGAATTAATCGTACCCGGCGGACGTTTATACGACCAAACACAAACCGCTTGGAAGTTAATTAATGATATTCCGGGGGTGACTTGTACCAAGCCTAAAGGTGCACTGTATCTGTTCCCTAAACTTGATCATAAAAAGTTTAATATTAAAGATGACCAACGCTTTGCGATGGACTTATTAATGGAAGAAAAGATATTAGTGGTACAAGGCACCGGTTTTAACTGGCAGTCTCCAGATCATTTCCGCATTGTATGTTTACCACGTATGGACGAACTGACGAATGCGATCACTAAAATCGGTCGCTTTTTAGATACTTACCGTCAGTAAAATTATCGTTTTTAGGGTGCTTGCGTTAAAAGCCAATAAAACAAGATACAAAAACACAAAAAAGCTCACCTAGGTGAGCTTTTGCAGTTTAATCTGCTTATATTAAGCCATATTAATAATTGTATTGAAGACCTAGGTTTACGGCGTCATCTTGATCGCCCATGTTATCTAATTTGTACTCGATCCAGGTTTTCATATTGCTATTAAGCTTGTAAGCGACAGCAAACGTTGCTTCATCAGCCGTATCACCGGATATGTTGCCACCTGCTTTTTGATAGGCATAACCGCCGTACACTGCAAGTGCGTTAAATGAATATTCAGCGACTAGGTCATAACCTTCTAATTCATTACCCTCTAAATCAGCCATCACATAAGCACCACCTAGATATAAGTCGTTTCGCGAATATGTCGCAGATAATGCAGTATTAGTTTTATCACCTATATCTAATTGCTCAACATGGTAACCACCGTACACCCCTAATCCAAAGTCAAAGTTATAACCTAAGGTTAAGGCATAACCAGCGTCTAAATCGGCTCCTGTAACCGGAACATTGGTTGGATTATTTGGGTTACCCACTTCAATCTCAAATTCATCATTTGAGAACTGGTAAGAAGCACCTACGTAAAAACCACCAAATTCACCATCGTATACGATTTGTCCAGGTTGGCGACCATCTTCAATACCAGCAAATGCGGCATAACCGTAAGTATTAAAGATATCTGTTGCAGCAACCGCTTGGTAGAATGCCGTGTCAGTTTGACCAAATACAAGTTGCCCCGAATCAACAAATTCAAAACCAGCATAAACATGACGCGCAGTAAATTTAGAAGAGTCTTCGTTTTCGGCTGCTATTTGCCATTCACCACGACCTAAGGCGTTAATACTATCGTTAATTCTAGACTTTGCTTTAAAGCCTAAACGTGCAGAGCCAAGACCTTCAACATCTTGATCACCACCAGAGTCGCGGATATCAAATTGAAAACGCCCATATACATCGACTTCAGTTCCATCATCATTATATACATTTGCAGCCTGTGCTGTTGTAACAAACAAACCTGCAACAGCTAACGCTAATATCGATTTTTTCATTTCCATCACCTCATAGCAATTAAACACTGATTATCCATCAACTCCATGCGTTGCAATGTGTCCTTATTGCAATGTAATAAAATGTAGTAAGCAATTTAATATTTGCAAAAAATAAATTGAACTTTTTGAAGAAATCGTAACACCTTGAAACTATTTGCTTTTTAGACGTTGATCACAGCATTTCCATTATAAATTCATATATAACTTTAAAAGCTTCTATATTACAGATAGTTATAAGAGGGCAATAAATATGACATTATTTATATTTTTGTAAAACAATCGTAATCGTCATACAAACTCAAATAATTTTTGTATAAAAAACGTGCAACACGTCACTTTTCAGTTTCTATTTTTTAATTAATTTAAGGACTGAGGGGATTTTATTAACGTTGGTAAAGCTATGTGACTATTTTTTCAATGGTTATAAAATAAACAAGACACTTAAAAAGTGCCTTGTTCATTTTACTAGTGGTTATTTAGCCAAATAGTCCCTTTAATTTGTCTTTTACTTTATCTTTGGCTTTCTCTTTCGCTTTTTCTTTTGCGTCATCTAGTTTCTTTTTTGCTTCATCTTTTAAGGCATTACTTACATCAAGTTTAATTC
>JBALXF010000373.1:0-3698 GCA_036961085.1 Psychromonas sp. | reverse complement strand
TTATGGGCAATACGATATAGCCATCCTTTAAGGCTGCCCTGTGATTTTAATTGGTGCAAATTACTACTGGCTTTGATGTAAACATCTTGCAGGATGTCGTCTACTGCATCTGGATCATCAATACGTTTACTAACATAGCCGCGAAGTTGCACTTTGTGATTTTGCCATTCAGATATCATACAAATAAAACCCCAACTCATAAATATTTTCAGTACATAGTCTTAGACGCAGTTTTTAACTAAAAGACGCAAAATTTCCAAATTATTTTTACTTAAATATTGTGACTGCATTTTAGAGGGGGTCCTAATGCACTTTTTGATAAAAGTTTAGCACAATGGATTTTCTGTACGAGGCGACATTATATTTGTTACTTTGTTGTTCAGTAAAACAAGTTTAGTCACTTGTCATTACTATTCAAATCAACATATTTATCGGTCAGAGCTTTTATTATTTTTATACTAGGATAAGATGCAGCCTTAATTTAATCGAGGAGTAACACAATGGAAATGCGGGATATGCAGGATGAAATGTTAGAGGTCCTGACTCTGTACCATGGGGTAGATGATTTTGAAGATAACCCATATGTCCCCGAAAAGATTGAGCATTATGCCCGTGCTTCTTTAGATATTTCTGATGACGAATATATCATGGCGACGATGCGTACATCATTTGGAAAATTTTACCGAGGTTTAGTCATTGGGCGTGATGGGATCTATTGGTTAAATGGTCCCTTGGTTGAAACGACTGTGAATCAATTGACTTGGCGCGAATTAAGCGAACGTAAGAGTCAGTTTAAAGCTCTTCCTAGAACCGTTAGTTTCGGTGATGGCGCTGTATTTGATAATAAGGGCTCGCTTAACAAGACCCGCTTGGTTATTAATATTCTCGATTTATTGATTGACCGCTACGATACGCAAGAAGGTGATAGTGACGGTTTTGTATTTGATCCTAAAAAAAGTGATGCACTAGTTCGCTCGATTCCAGCTGACAAAGTAGCTCTCAAAGCTGAAAATATAGATCACTCTGCGACGATAAGCACCGGTGATTTTATTATTAACACGTTAAAAAAATTGTTCGGTAAATAACGCCAAACCAAGCGCTTATTTGTTGCGGCCAGGAGCCCCTATTAGTTAGTTCCGGTCAAGCTGGTATGTAAGTTTCCTTGGGTGATTTTTTAACCAAGTATTAAAGCGTATATGAACCACTGATCTGTTGTTTATTAATACACACCAGTTACCAATGGGTGACCCCATTAATAATAAATCAGCTAATCACTGCTATCTTCAGTTGTGTGCGCCTTAGTATTACCTGAAAACAGGTGAAGTAATGCGGGTAAAACCAATAGACTAAACAGCAAAATAAGCGTCAGAGCAATGGTAAGTAAAAAGCCAATAGAGTACATCCCCTGATGATCTGCGAGCATTAAAGCTGCAAAAGTTGCTATTGTCGTTAAGCAGCTAAAAAGGGTGGCTTTAGGTGTTGAAGATGCAAAAAACCGTTTGATAGATTTCTCTTTTCTAAAACGTTGCACAATGTGAATACCATTATCAACACCGAGTCCGAAAATAAGTGGGATAACAATAATATTTGCCATATTAAGTGATTGTCCAAAACTATGTGCAATAGCAATGGTTACGGTCGCAGTTAAAAGCAAAGGCACGAATATCAATATAATATCCAGTTTGCGCTTTATAGCAAAAAACAACACTATGATAATGCCGATTATAGCGGTGATTATTGCTTGGTAAAAAGCTCTGATAATTGTTTTTCCAACTTCTTGCTCAGCAACTGCTCTTCCTGTTGCTAATGGTGCAATGTTTTGAACTGCTTGAATAAAATTATCCAGCTCAGTAACATTTCGCATATCCCCAGCAGGGGTAATGCTTACTAACCATTCATTATTTTCAGTTATAAAACGTTTCCTCAATTCGTTAGGCATGCTTGCTAGCGAGAAAGTGGTGCTTCCTGCTTCTTCAAATACAGCTAGTTGCTGTTGTACTGGGGCAAATAAACCATCTTCAATTAATAATGTAGGTATGTTTTCTAAAGCTGTTAGTACTGCTATGACTCTTGGGGCTAGCTTGACTTGAACGCCCCAAGTCAACAAATCTTCGATAGAGAGAGGGGGCAAGCTAGTCTGTGTTTTTGTCATTATTAATTGCTGTAATTGCTGCTGTCTTATTTTAAGCGATTTTGCAATGAGATCGTTTGCTGAGAGACTAGTGGCTACTTCGGGGAGTTGAGACAAACTTTGTTGCCAATTTAATGCCTGTTGTTGGGAGTCTGCAACGGCAAGTAATTGATAACTAGAACCTAGCTTTTGTTGTTGTAAATACTCTAGTGTCTGCACAGACTCAGATGCCTTGTTTTTCAGTACTAATGTTGAAAAATCGAACCTAAACTGACTTGCGATGAAAGAGGAGGTAATACCAAGGAAAACACAGAATAGTACTGTTTTTATCGCATTTTTTGCCAATACATTAGCAAGCTTATTGCTTATATTATTTGGCTTTAAATCATGTTTTTTGATTGAAGGGTAACCAAAAAATTGGAAAAATAACGGGATCACTACAAACGTAACCACTAAACCCACGAACATGCCTACAGCAGAAATAACACCTAATTCACCTAGTCCTTTATAAGCCGTTGGGTAGAAGCTCATAAAGCCGATTGCTGATGAAATAGCACACAAGCCTAACGGAGTAATGCTGTGTTGTAGTGATTTTATTAAACTCTGTTGATTGTCATAGCCTTTAACCCGTTGCTCATAAATATGCAAACTTAGGTGGATAGCAAAATCGACTCCTAAGCCGATAAAAATAACCAGAAAGACAATTGAGATGGTGTTAAAGGAGCCGACGATAGCGAGTCCTAATGCGATTGTAAATATCAAGCCAATCATGACTGAAATATAACTAGCCATGATGATGCGAGCAGATTTAATGCCTATGGTTAAAATAATCATTAAACTAAATAATGACACTGCGCCCGCAATTCCTACGCTATCATTCGCATCAACAATTTCATCATAATCTAATGCCGTCTGTCCCGTCAGTCTTACTTTAACACTAGTAGGTAAATTGGCTTCAGTGATTAATGCTTGTACTGTTTCCATAATTAATTTGTTGGGTTCTTTAGTGTCGAGCTGTGGCTTGGCCATTAAAGATATAACTTGTACTGATGGGCTCTGATCATCAGGTTGAAGTAAAGCAGGCCAGTTCACTTCTCCCGTTTCAATCAGTTGCTTTAATGGCGCGACTAATAGTAACTGCTCCTCCTCGGATGATGCCTGCTTAAGGTTAGCGGCAAGGCTAGCTAGATATTGAGGAAGCTGATTTTGTGATGCGATTATATCTGGAATATAACGCTGAAATTGCTGTTCAAAATGATTAAATTCAGCTTTTGTCATGAAACCTAACATCTGCTGCTTGATAAATGGCAAGCTACTGGTAGCAAAAACATCTGTAAATAAACTAGCTGTTGAAAATGTCGATTGTAGTTTTTCTACAGCCAATTGGGTTTGGTTCATATTTGGTGAAGTGATCACAACAAGGAGATTACTTTGATCTGGAAACGCCGCGTTAACCTGATCTAAATTAGTACGCCATTGACCAGTTTGCTCGACCAATCCAGTTAAGTCAGCATTAATTTTAAAGTTATTAATACTAAATTGAACACTCAGTGTAATGAGTAACAAT
>JBALXF010000372.1:0-3705 GCA_036961085.1 Psychromonas sp. | reverse complement strand
GTGTTTATTGGAGAATTAGCGTTAACAGGTGAACTAAGGCAGATACCACAAATTGTGCCACGAGTGCGAGAAGCGCTAAGCCATGGTAAACAACAGATCTATATTCCGGCGGTGGCTTACCATAAATCGATGGAGCAATTTGTAAAAGCGAATCAATCTATCCATCCGCTTAAAAATATTAAAGATCTGATTGAAGCACTAAATTAATGAGATCAAGACTTAACTAATATTAGGCTGTTGTTAGAAGTAATAAGGGTGTAATAAGGTTAGGCCTACTAAGGCTAAATTTACAAAGATTGGTTTTAATAAGGTTCGATTTAATAAGGTTATATTTACTGAACTTGGAAATACTAAGGTTAGTTTAATTTTTAATGAAAATAGAAGAGTTTAAACCGCAAAGAGAAGCCGGCTTAATTGCTTCCCCTTTGTGGTTTATAATCACAAAGCGAGTTTATAAATGTTTCAATTTTAAAGAATATTATAAAAGCTTAATGACAAATCACGTTAAATATCCGATGATTTTTCAGGCCACTCTCCGATAGGAAATGGGCGTATTTCACTGTTATAAGTTAAGTACAAGACGACCTGGTATTGATACACACTTAAACTCTTACCAAACTGTAACAAGTTAATGTTTTTTTCAGCGGTAAATAATACCGATAAAAATTGTAAAATCACCACTATCAAGGTGACGAATTTAGCGACCCCCATCAAGAAAACATAGCCCAACATGAATAAACCTCTAAGCCATACACTGCGGTCTTTGTAGGACTCCCCCTGCTGTTCGTTCATTTATTTTCCTTTTAGTAATCGCTTAATATCTTTATTAGGCTGATAAATATTGGTTCCAAGCTTGTTGGTACATAAGGTTTGATTCTTTTCTAAGTCGCTTAATAGATGCAAGCTCGATGTCATTTAATGCACGTTGTTCAGTGACTTGTAATCTTTGAATCTGTTGAATCTGTTCATAATTCTTATGCTCTTTACCATTTTTAATCTCTGAAAACTGCTCAAGATGTAACTGAACTTCAGCAATCAGACCGGTTTCAGGTAAACGCACTAATAAACTTAAATCTCGGTAGCCAGAGGCATTAGGTGTTTTAAATCTATTTTTAATACGTACTATTTCCATCTCTTGTTCAATTAACTGAAACGAATCTATTAACGAAGCAATATCATGCGCAACAATAGATGTGCGAGCAAGATCTGTAATTTTTTCACTGTTTCCGTCAAGTGCTTTATTTATTTTATTAAGCGCGCGTGTTTTATCTTTTACACCCGATGACAGCATATATGCATAACTCTGTGACGCAATTCGCTCGCTGATATCATGCAATTCATGTTGAGCTGCAATCGCATTTTTATATAACAAGTCAAACTCAGTGTAAGGCTGTTTAATTTGATTAGCTTCGAAATCGCTAATACAGTAAAGGCCTGCGATATTTTTACTGTATAAATTTTTACGTAGTGTTTGTGAAAAGCTAAAGAAACTATCAGCACTCAGTTCTTTGAATTGTTGTTCTGTGCTTCTTCTATTGCTTTGGTTGAAAGTTAATAGCTTATTTGCATTTAAAGAATTATGCGCCTTACTTGTTATGCTATTAGTAGGCGTTGCGTTTCCTTGAGAAGATATTGCTAATAAAACAAAAAGGGTCTGTAAAAACTTATTCATTAATGCTCCCTATCCATTCTTACTAGTCAGGTAATTCTGACCGTAGAGTATATATAAAGACCTAATACGATATTTTCAAGTTAATCGATGCTGGTTAGTACGAATGTATGCTGCATATCTCAATATATGAAATATTAAATTATTGATGCAACTTTTACTGAGTCTTGAAGACAACGTATAAACGAATACATATATTGTTTCTCTTTTTTTACATAGTCTTACCTGAACTCTTTTGTATTGTAGGCATGGTGCTTGGCTCGCTGTTGATTCCCTCTCTACATACTGAAAATAATGGCCCCCAGAGTCAATATTGATGCGACAACACCATTAAGATTACCTTTTTGAGATTGCAGAGTCTGTTCTTTACATTTCACAGCCCATATAGATTTCGCAATTGATTTAGATTCAACTTGAACTTGCTGTACTCGTTTAAAACCGCTATCGAGAAGCTCACAGACCTTTATCGGACAATCTGTAGTGATTACAACACTTTTTTTACTCATAGTTGAATAGGTTTTCATTATTTATTACCTTTATTTGTTGCCACAAAAAAATCATCATATTTGATATTTACTACAGTTAAATTAAAATTATTTTAAGCTAACTGCAAGTAATGAACTTCTGAAACGCGCACTTTACAGAGGCTTTTCAAACCAATAAACAACGTAAATGATATACAATACATAACCAGAAGTTATACATCTCACAAACCCACTTAACTGATTGATTTATAGTTAATTGATATGGAAATAGCCCCCTTCGCATTAACGAAGTTTAGCTATGCTCATGTAAAAATGGTAAACGGCGTTACCTTTGACTTAAATTTAAAAGGGAGCAAGGTTGTTAATAAACATATTTATCTCACAACCTTTTCATATCGCTTTAGACATTGGCAGGTAAAACAATAAAATAGTAAATAATTTTACCCTAATTGCTATCAAACTATTTAGTCAGAGCAGTCGCCAACCATTGCTTAAATTGCTGTTTTGGTAAAGCGCCATTGATACTGTCCAATAATCGCCCTTTTTTAAATACCATTAAAGTTGGAATACTACGGATCTTATATTGTGCAGCAATCTGCTGTTGTGCTTCTGTGTCTACTTTGACAAAGCGTAAACCTTGAGACTCTTGTTTAGCTATTTCCGAAAATACTGGCGCGAAGCCAATACAAGGATTACACCAAGGAGCCCAAAAATCGATAACCACAGGCGTATCACTATTAATCAAAGCCTGTAAGTTTGTACTCGTGCCCTCAACTGGCAATCCTTGCAATAATGGTCGTTTGCATTTTCCACAATTGGCAGAAGCATCAATTCTAGCAATGGGTAAACGATTCATTGACAAACAATGTGGGCATCGGCTAGTGAATGTAGTCATGTATATTATTCCTTGGTTATAAATATGTGTTTATTGTCAATTTTCAGCTAGAAAAAAGCCAGCAATGATAAGTTACTGGCTTTTGAATTTAGTTTAACTAATCAGATAAATGTAAAATTAGTAACTAGTCTTCTATTTGCTTACGGAAAAAATTCAGCATTTCATTACGCGTATTACGATGTTCAAGGTTAAAAATATCTTTCGGGAAAAGTAACTCAGTTACCCCCGTATCGAACATACGTTTAACTTCATACTCATCATGTGCCACGTCTTGTTGGTACATGTAATTTAACCAAGTTTGATTGGTATGAATGATAAATTCAACACGCATTCCACCTAGGCGGGCAAAAAATTTCATCATAGAGGTTCTATCACTAGATCCGGCTGCATTGCCTTTATAAGTGCTGCTTTCAACTAAAGTATTTGAAATATCTTCTAGTACCATTAATGAGTTTGCTTTCGACGCACTGCGAGTCAAATGCAGCTGAAATGCTTTTATATCACTGACTGAATCTAATACCGCCATCAGCCCTAACTCATCATCGACTGCTACACCGGGATTCTTAGAATTTTTACGCAGTAACTTCAGAACCTTAGCTTCGGGTGGTTTTTTTCTGATGGCTACATAAATAGGTATTTGTTTATTACCTACAGTA
>JBALXF010000371.1:0-3706 GCA_036961085.1 Psychromonas sp. | reverse complement strand
AAGGAAGTGGTATTGGGCTTCTTCCCAGTTTTGTGTGTAGCAAAGAGATTCAATCCGGTCATTTAGTCGAGTTATTGAGTGACCAGCCCTTACCGAGTTTGAACTTCTATGTGCTCTATCCCAGCCGCCATTATACACCGCCAAAATTAGTAAAGTTTGTCGAATTAATGCAAGTTTGGTTTAAAAACCAAGAGGAAAATAATTTTTCTGGTTAGTTGTACAATACAATTCTAGAGGGTGTCTATAGCTCATTCGGAACATTAGGAAACAAATAAAGACTAACAAAAACAACAAAGCCCCGATATACGGGGCTTTTTGAGCTTTTATTTACAACTAGAAACGGGCTAAAACACTATTCTATGTTTTGTACCTGCTCACGCATTTGCTCGATTAATACTTTACATTCAACTGCAGCAGCTGTGATGTCGGTATTGATCGCTTTTGAACCTAAGGTATTTGCTTCACGGTTAAACTCTTGCATCATGAAGTCTAAACGACGTCCTACTGGACCACCTTTTTTCAATACATTGTGACTTTCAGAAATATGTGAATCTAGGCGATCCAACTCTTCGGCAACGTCAGATTTTTGCGCTAATAACACTAATTCTTGTTCAACACGAGTGCTATCTAAATCTACATTCGCATCTTCGAATTTCTTAAGGATACGATTTTTTTGCCATACTTTAATTTCCGGCATAGATTCACGTACTTTTTGTGCTTGCTCATTAATGCCAATTAAACGTTGCTCAATAAATGCAGCTAAGTTAGCGCCTTCTGCAGCACGAGAGTCTACAAATTCATTTAGAGTTTGCTCAAAACTAAGCATTAATTCAGAAGAGATTGCATCGACATCTTGCTCAGGCGCTTGCATCACACCCGGCCATTTTAGGATATCGACAGGGTTTAATGTGCCAGTTCCAGCTTTATCAATTACCCATTGTGCGTTTTGAATTAATTGTGCGGCTAAGTCTTGGTTCATGCTTAACGCACCTTCATTTACGCTACTTGCTTCAAAGCGTAAACTACACTCGACTTTGCCACGCTGTAAGCGTTTGCGAAATGAGTCTTTTAATTTAGTTTCTAAACCACGAAACTGTTCCGGAAGGCGGAAATACGTTTCTAGATAACGTTGGTTTACTGAACGAATTTCCCACACAGCAGTTCCCCAATCCCCTTTGAATTGTTTGCGTGCAAATGCTGTCATACTATAAATCATAATCACCTCTCCGAATTTGAATAAGGAGTATAACTGAGTTATGGGCATTTATGCTACGATGCAGCGCTATAAAGGAGATTATTTTAATGAAACAGAAGATACCATGTCACATTATTGCGGGATTTTTAGGTTCAGGGAAGAGTCTACTTATTAAACAGTTACTTTCTTATAAACCCGCAGATGAAAAATGGGCGGTATTAGTCAATGAGATTGGTAACAATAAATATCCGCAGCAGCTTTATCTGGCAAACAATATTTTCATTAAAGAGGTCTACGGTGGCTGTCTATGTTGTAGTGCAGGCATGCCTTTTGCTGTTGCATTAAACAAATTGATTAAAGATGTTCGACCGGATCGCTTGTTTATTGAGCCAGCTGGCGCAGGACATTTAGCCAATATTCAGAAATTATTACGTAACCAGTTTTACCAGCCCGTGTTGCAGTTAAAAGAGACGCTGTGCATTGTCTCTTCTGAGCAAGTTAACGATAAAAAATATTATGATAACGAATCTTATCTGTCATTAATAAGCCATTCTGATCGCTTGTGCATAAATGCAAACTCTACAATCGCAGCGACACAGCAACTAGCTAAACACTATGACAAATCATTTTATCCTCTACAGCAAAATCGACACGATTTAGCGCTTATCCTGTAATACCGGAAATTCAAAACCAGTTATATTTTTATCTGCGCTAAAATTTTGTAGCAGCTGCTGAATTTTTATTGCTTGATGGGTTTGATAGGGTTCTTTATGACTGGTGCCCCAAACGATACCCGGCCAACAAGGGTCATTGGTGGTACGTGCGATAATATGCAGGTGCATTTGCTTGACGATATTACCAATACACGCAACATTGAGTTTGTCACAGTCAAAATTCTGAACAACAAACTCACTTAAAAGGTTGCTTTGCTTAGTTAATGCTTGCTGCTCAGACTCGCTTAATTGATATAACTCAGTGTGCTGCGTTTTAGGAACAATCACTAACCACGGAAACAAGCTATTGTTCAATAATAACCATAAACTATGCTCGCTTTCTGCTAATTTAAAACAATCATTATCAAGACGATTATCTAATTGAAATGTCATATAACTTCCTATCTATACTTCCCATTGGAAATAAAAATTTAAAAAAGACTAACGATTTTCTATACGATTATAATCTAAAAGCCCATAGGCAATAGGATCACTTTGGTAATGTAATTGATGTAAATTATCACTCACCTTCCAAAAATCTGGGTTAGTACGACGTAAAGAGAAATGCTCCAATAAGCCGACAAACAATTTACTGTTTTTGGCGCGAGCAAATTGATTTACAAACAGCACCATATCACGTTCATGCACTCGGAAAATAATCCCAGGGTAATCTCCGATCAATCCTTTAAATAAGCCTGCCGTATCTAATTTGGGTAAGCGATTTGCCGTTTCATTCAATAAACTGGAGATATTTTTATGCGCATTATGGCGTAATAAAGTATAAATTCGGTCGGGTTTATCATCCGCTTCAATAATAATAAAACTAACTTCCGGCAGCTCTCTGACTACCGAGTTATCTAATGAAGATAAACGTTTTAAGACTTTATCTTGCGGTGGAATAGCATATTTTAAAGCGCTATTTTTTGTTTTATCTTGCTGATAAACATGCTGCTTCAACTTAGCCATCAATTCATCTTTATAATAAGGCGTTTCATAATCTATCCCAGAGGGTCTGGAGTGTAATAAATTACTATCATTTAAATAAGTGTCTAAATCACTACTTGCATCTAAATACCAGCTATTCATCACCTCTTTGCGGCTTTCATTCGGTAACAAGGAAACAATATTCATTTCCGCTTCGATACGTAAAAAGTCCATGTATAAGCGAGTTTTCACTTGATGTCCGATATTACCAAACACATCAAAGCCAGCCACTAGCAAATAATGGATCCGCTCTAAAATAGGGTAATCAATTAACCATGCCGTCTTAGGTTGTGTTCCAAGCGAGCCTTTTAGTACCGATGCATTATCAATATGACGAAATACTGTCAGAGCGGCATTCTCATTACCAGCCCACACAAGGTCTATTAATAATCCACTTTCTAGATCCATTTGCGCGTTAATGTAGTCACTTTTAGCATTAATATAGCGAATTTGTCCTTGTGAATAACCTATCCAATTAGCAATTGAAAAGGTTTGACTACTCGCCTCTGCCGGCAGTCTTAAATTATTAGCTTGGCCAAAAATAAATTGATCTACACTGTTGCCGGATGTTTTGTCTGGATTGGCAAAAAACACCCAAAAATGATCGTTAATAACGTTTACTGCAACACTGCCTCGGCATACCGGTCCTTTAATAAAACCACTGATAGTAAAGAATGCTTCATCAAGCATAAATTTATAACGAGATCTACTCGGAATCGCATTAAACACAAGAAAAGGACTTTTCTCTTTATAATTTGGCAAACTACTGACGTAAAAATTAGCATTATAAAATAATTCATCCCAACGTTTTTCG
>JBALXF010000370.1:0-3710 GCA_036961085.1 Psychromonas sp. | reverse complement strand
ATATCATCTAAGGTAAAACCATCATGGTAACAAATATAATTTACGCTCGTTGAATTCGAGCGAAAACGTTTTATAAACACATCGCTAGAGCCCAATAAACGTGTAGCCAATTCGCCTACGTGTCCAGTATCGCCACGCCAAAATGAACGCAATGTATCGCGGTAACGATCATTACACTCAAGCCATTCATTTGGGAAGTGCCCTAACTGATATCCACCTGGTCCAATATCCCACGGCTCAGCAATTAGTTTAACTTTGCTCAGTACAGGGTCTTGTAACAAGGCTTTAAAAAAAGCACTTCGGTTATTATAACCATGCTGTTCACGCGCCAGTGTTACTGCCAAATCGAAACGGAAACCATCGACTTGCATTTCAGTAACCCAATAACGTAATGAATCAAGCGCCAGTTTTAATGTCCACGGGTAATTCAAATTAACCGTATTACCACAACCGGAATGATTACTGTAGTTTGAGTAATTAGGGGTATGACCATCATTAGACATCTCAAAGGTATAATAATTTTTATTATCAAAACCTTTTAAGCTAAGGATCATGCCATCGTTGCCAGCTTCTGCAGTATGGTTATAAACCACATCTAAAATGACTTCTATATCTTGCTCGTGGAGTTCACGAACCATGGTTTTGAATTCATTTACTGCATCATATTGTGCGTAACGATTTTCTGGAGCAAAGAAATTTATTGGGTTATAACCCCAATAATTAGTTAAACCTAATTCACTCAGTCTTGGTTCACTCATAAAGCTAAACACAGGCATTATTTGTAAACTAGTAATACCCAGCTTTTTGTAATGTTTGATACTTTCAGGATGCGATAAACCAAGATACTTACCACGTTTTTCTAATGGTATTTTCTTGTTGAGCATACTAAAACCTTTAGCATGCACCTCATAAAGTATGCGCTCATGATCAGCAATCTTAGGTTTTTCTACATTTTTCCAGTCAAAACTGTCATCAACAACAATGGACTTTGCAACTTTCGCATCATCACTATCACTTTGAGCTTGTGGAAAACTATGCTGCACATGGCTTAATGCTTTAGCATAGGGATCGATTAACAAGTTTTTATGATTAAATAAAAGACCGTTTTCAGGTTCATAACTACCGTATACACGGTAGCCATAAAATTGCCCAGCCTTTACTTCATTGATGTAGATGCTCCACATATTCCCTTGTTTTACTTCAAGGGGATAGCTAGCAATCTCTTTATCGTAACTATCGAATAAACAAACCTCAACTCGGTATGCCCCTAAACTATATACAGAAAAGTGGCAGCCTTCTTTGTCTAAAATAGCCCCGAGGGGCAAAAACTGCCCTCTCGATGCCGAAAAAGGATGATTTTTCTTATCCAGTTCAAGTAATTTATCGTTCAAAAGTTATCCCTTCTTTTGCAAATAAACCGTCGATAAAGGTGGTAGATTTAATAGGATCGAATTATCTTGTCCTTGCCAAGGCTGTTTCTGAGAATCAAAGACTCCCATTTTGTCGCCCATAGCATAATTACTACCCCAATAATATTCACTGTCTGTATTTACAATTACTTCATATTGCCCTGCTTCAGGAACCGCAACACGGTAACCATCACGAGGAATAGGTGTAAAGTTAGATAGACAGATAATTTGTTTATCTTGTTTTAAGTTATTTCGTACAAAAGCAACAACACTGTGGTTGCCATCAGAATGATCTAACCAATCAAATCCAGCTTGGTCATAATCGCTTTCATAAAGTGAAGGATTACTTGTGTAAACCTTATTTAAATCACTTGTTAGTTTTTGCTGACCTTTATGTGCATCTAATTCAAGCAAGTGCCAATCTAAGCTCTTGTCATGATTCCATTCTCTGTACTGAGCAATTTCATTACCCATGAAGTTTAACTTCTTGCCTGGATGAGCAAACATATAGCCCATGTAAGCACGTAAATTTGCAGCAGCTTGCCATTCATCACCAGGCATTTTGCCAATCATACTTTTCTTACCATGCACAACTTCATCATGTGAAATAGGTAATATAAAGTGCTCATTGTAGTGATAAACCATTGAGAACGTCATTTCGTGGTGATGATGTTTACGGTACATAGGATCTGTTTCAGCATAGCTTAATGTGTCATGCATCCAACCCATATTCCATTTGAAACCGAAACCTAAACCACCTTCAAACGTAGGTTTAGATACACCAGCAAATGCAGTTGATTCTTCAGCAATTGTCATTGCATTTGGATACTGTGCATAAACTTCTTCGTTAAACCATTTAAGTAGGCTAATCGCTTCATAGTTGTGATTTCCACCATCAACATTTGGTACCCATTCGCCTTCATCACGCGAATAATCCCAGTAAAGCATAGAAGCAACAGCATCAACACGGATACCATCAACATGGAATTTCTCTAACCAGATTAATGCACTTGCAACAAGGAACTGACGTACATTATCACGACCAAAGTCGTAAATGTATGAGTTCCAATCTGGATGCCAGCCACGACGTGGATCTTCATATTCATATAAAGGTGTACCATCGAAACGTGCTAAACCATGCGGGTCGGCAGGGAAATGAGCAGGAACCCAATCAACAATCACACCGATTCCAGCTTGGTGACATTTATCGATAAAGTATTTAAGATCATCTGCATCACCAAAACGACTAGTTGCTGCAAACAGACCTACTGGTTGATATCCCCATGAACCGTCAAAAGGAAATTCAGAAATAGGCATAACTTCAAGATGTGTATAGCCCATTTCAACAAGGTATGGGATCAGATCATCAGATAATTCACGGTATGTAAGCATACGGTCAACACCGTCTTCATTTTTACGTTTCCATGAACCTAAATGAACTTCATAAATACTCATTGCAGTGAAACGTTTATCACCTGTTTGAGAAGCTTGCCAATCTTGGTCATTCCATTCATATTTATCGTGATCAACAACAATAGAAGAATGAGATGGGTATTGCTCAGCTTGGAAACCAACTGGATCCGCTTTATGAGGTAAACGATTACCTAGCGCATCTTTAAGCTCATATTTGTAAGCACAACCAGGTTTAAGATCTGGAACAAAGATAACCCAGTGTCCACACCAACTACGTTGCATTGGTTGACGTTGGCCATCCCAATGATTCTGTTCTGTAATTAAGCTCACGGCAGAAGCATTTGGAGCAAAAACAATAAAGCGCACACCACTAATGCCAGTATCACCAGAATAAGTAGTTTTAAGTTGTGCACCTAGCGTTTTATAAACATTTTGCGCTTTTTCATGCAATGAAGATAAACCATCAAATGCAATTTCATGGAACTGGTAAGGGTCGACAAAACGGTGATTACCGCTGTCGTAAATAGCATTAAATTCATAAACCAATTTTTCAGGTACAGTCGCTAACTCGACTTCAAATAAACCCGATGCATCTACCATTTTTAATTTAGCTAATGCTTTCTCTTCAGATAAAGCATAAACCTCAACTTCTTTAGCACCTGGTAACCAGGCACGTAAGATAAAGCCTTTACCCGTTTCTTTTTTAATTAAACCTAAATTTTCAAAAGGGTTAGCTAACTTAGCTTGTTGTAATTGTGAAATTAAATCACTAGTTTTCATATCTAATAACTCTTTTTTTGCATCAGCCTTAACTGCAGCTTTTTTTGCTGGTTTAGCAGCAGGTTTAGCTGCCACTTTTTTAGCAGGTTTAGCTGCTGCTTTTTTTAC
>JBALXF010000036.1:0-12259 GCA_036961085.1 Psychromonas sp. | reverse complement strand
GCTTCCGTTTGAATACCAACATTGTATTCTGTATCAGAAGTACCACCAGCGAATGATTTTTCTTCGCCGTTAACTAAGTAACTTGCGTATAGACGAATCTCAGGACGTGCCCAGAAGCTAGACCCTGCAGAGATAACTTGAGCAACAGTGTATTTTTGACCACTGCTATCAACGCCGTCAGCTGATTCACCAGCATAAGTACCAAGTTCTAACACAGTTTTATGATGCTCAGACCATTTGTAGCCAGGGCGGATAACAAAGTTCACATTAGTGATATCTTGGATTTGACCCGCTTCAACGCCACTACCTGCTGAGTAACTGATCACATGACCGAAGTCAAAGTTACTACCTAGTTCAGCAACACCGTGGTTAATAATACGGTATCCATCAGCACCATCTTCTGCTTCTGCGCCATACCAGTTACCCGCGCCGCCATATGCTAATGCTTTACCATAACCTTCTGTGCCGTATTGGAATACAGTTTTGTTAAAGCCGCCATCAAAACCCTGGGTGAATTCAGCAGTACCCATCACGCCGTCTTTTGTATCTGGACCAGTATATTGAGATGATTCATTGACCATTGCATAATCTAGACCCACTTCTAACTGCATACCTGACCAAAGGTTAATACCTGCATAACGCACATCGAAAATGTTAACATTTAATGCATCACTGGCATAGGCTGCATTTCCAGGATCTACAACATCACTACGGTCACTACGTACCCAAGATACTGCTAATTTACCATCGCCTAGAGCAATGTTTTCGATACCAGCACCTGAGCCTGAGATATCCCAGTAGTAGAAATCGGTAATATGCACATCATGACGTTGGTTGTAGCGTTTACCAGCCCAAACCACTTCTTCGCCGCCCAATGTCCCTGTTGCTTCGACATTAAACTGACGTAACGCAAATTCAACATCGTCATCTTGTGTGCTTTCATAGTCGTTAGAACCATTAGATTTCATTGAAAACATAGAGTTCACTTTAAATGAAACGCCATCGTCATTAAATACTTCTTTATTTAACCCAATTTCTGTATAAGTAGCATCTTCGTTACCAAGACGACCAAGGTTGCTTTTTTGGTATGACACTTGCTGACCACTGTCTCCACTGACGCCTACACCAGCACGAAAGTAACCATGGAATTCAACGGGCGCTAATTCAGCCATAACATTTGATGATAAAATTGCAGCAGATACTGCAATTGCTAGCGGTAGTTTTTTCATAGTATTTATCCTTAAATTATAGTTTTTAACGCTAAATCTTTAGCGCTTATCCAACCTATCTTTGTAGGCTAATTGATGATTGTTAATATCCACATAAGGTGAGCATTAACAATCAGATCTTTTAGGCGTTATTTAATGCCAATTTCTTTAAATGTACGCTTACAAGATGTACCATCTTCTTTAAACAGGTGGCATCTATGCTCCGGTAGTTTAAAGATGAATTCTTGTCCTAATGCAACATCTGCAACATCGAAATAACGAATGATTAAATCGCTGTTAATTTCTTTGGCTTCGACGTAAATTTGTGTTTCACTTCCAAGTTGTTCTAACACTTGTACTTCACCGGTTATACTTGTTTCTGCATTTCGCGTTGAAGGATCTCCACATTGCGCAGAAACAGAAATATCAATATGCTCAGGGCGTATGCCCACTGCAACATCATCACCCACTTTTAATGTGTCATGTTCTACTTGCACGGTTAAATGGGAATCGTTATGCAGCTGAACTATCACGCCTTGGCTATTTAATTCCAAGACTTTGGCATTGATAAAGTTCATTTTAGGAGAGCCAATGAAACCGGCCACAAAACGATTCAATGGATGGTGATATAGCTCAAGAGGTGTACCGACTTGTGCGATACGTCCGCCTTCTAATACCACAATTCGATCCGCCATTGTCATTGCTTCAACTTGGTCATGGGTTACATAAACCATGGTTGAATTAAGGCGTTTGTGTAATTTAGTGATTTCAATACGCATCTGCACACGTAATGACGCATCTAAATTAGAAAGTGGTTCGTCAAATAATAAAACTTTTGGACGATTTACCAAGGTACGACCGATAGCAACACGTTGTTGTTGGCCACCCGATAACTCTTTTGGTTTCTTTTCTAATTGACTACCTAGCTGCAAAATATTTGATGCATAATCTAGGCGTTCTTGAATCTCTTTAGGATCTGTTTTCGCTAAACGCAGTCCAAAGGTCATGTTATCTTTTAGGTTTAAATGCGGATACAGAGCATAAGATTGAAAAACCATGCTGATTGAGCGTTGCGAAGGTGGTGTATCATTCACTCGATTGCCATCAATATATAAGTCGCCCGCAGTAATATCTTCTAAGCCTGCAATCATTCTTAATAGAGTCGTTTTACCACAGCCCGATGGACCGACGAATGCAATAAATTCCCCGTCAATAATTTCAAGGTCAATATCTTTTTGAACGACTACATCACCGAAAGCCTTTGTTACTTTTTTTAAAACAACGCCTGCCATGCGTTTACCTTCCTTTTATTGAGTTGTATTGATTCAGAAATTATCCGCTTTAAATTAACTGGAATAAAGTAAATGTTATTTGATGAGCAGATATTGCGCTTCATAATCGTAGTAAACATCCTCCTCCTAGGGGGGTGTAGTAGCTGTTTTTGGGGGGGGAGGTGTAGTTTTTGTGATCAGTTTCAATATTATGATTACAATTTTATTGAACTTTTTATTAATTACTTGCTGAGCTATGAGTCAGCAATCAGCGTTATAGCCTTTGTTATTGGCTGATTTTTAGTGCGAACTTAGAATTTGCCTAGGTAAAATCATATTTATAAATGTGCAGCTAGTGAAAAATACTAAATACTCTATCAGCAGCTTATTGATGTTGAATATGTGGCTAGCCGTGTTGAATTTGAGATAGAAGATAGAAGATAGAAGATAGAAGATAGAAGATAGAAGAGCAGCTAAACCAGTTGACTGGCTTGCTGCTTATCAATTTGCTTAGTTTATTAAACTAACCAGTTCTTTGGTGAGTAAAAGAGCCTCATTACGGTCTTCTAAACCTAACTTTTGGTAAACATTACGGATATGAGACTTTACGGTTGTCGGTGCAACACCCATAGAGTCCGCGATTTGATGATTTCGGTATCCAGAGTAAATAAAGCCTAGTACCTGCCACTCACGTGAGGTTAATGGAATATTTTTAATTAACCTAGGGGTATCGGCATGTGTCTGTATTTTAAGTACCGAAGCACTATCAAAAGGGTTTATATGTGCTTCATGTAAGTTTATATCAGATAATGATGCTAATTTTATTAACTTATCTTTTACTGATTTAACTAAAGAGGTTTCTTTTACAAGCTCTTGGTAAATAGGCCCTAGGTGCAAGGATTCTCGGACGAAGCTGGTATTTAAGCCGGTAAATAATGATGACTCGACTGCTTGTGATAAATGCTTTTTAGCCGGTGTATATTGTTTCATACGACTTTCAACACTGCTTAATAGGATCAGGTTGCGATTGACTTCTGTTTGTAACTTACACTGTTGCGCATGATTAATATTATCTTCTAACAAGGCCTGCGCTTCTTCTAGTTTGTTTAACTGAATTAAAGCTCGGACGCGATTGCGACGGTGACATTGGTCAAAATGGTTAAATGCTGTGTCTGGCTGCGGCGCGGTTATTAACCAACGTTCAATCGCTGCTAAATCATTATTGATACGCCAATATTTAATACGCACGTAATTGGTCGCGGCGATCCAATCACTATGGTAATTCTGGTTGCGCAATAACCGTTCAATTTCATCGATCAGATGACCGGCATAAGTTGAGTTGCCTTTCTCTAATGCGATTTTTGCTTGTAGCGTGTAAGTATATAATACCCATGATTCGCCATAAGGTGAGACTATGTTTAATGCCTGTTCACAGTAACGTTCGGCTTCATCGTAATGACCATCTTGGTAAGCGCGTTGCGCTTTAAAATGTAGAGGAAAAGTATATAAAGGTAGCTTTTGCAAGTTATGTTGCAAAATGAGAGTAATCGCCTGCTCTATATATTTGTCCGCTTCCTGATGATTGCCTTGCGCATTCAATATTTCAGCTTGTTGGTAAGTGGCCCAAATAAAGGTTTGGTGCATATCTTTAGCTGATGCCAGTTGCTTCACTTCTTGAAAGTATTGATAGGCTATCGGGAGCGAGCCTAAACAATGATGTGCTTCGGCAATAACCGCTTGAGCCACTATGTTGGCGCGCATATTATCTTTTGATAAGGTAATTAAGGCATTTTCCGCTAGTTTTAAAGCTTCGTTTATTTTGCCTTGGTTAATTGCAATTTGCGCTTTAATAACATCAAATTCAGATTTCACTATTTCAGATAAATGAATGTCCTTCTCTAGAAATACTTTTTCTGCACGTTTGATCATCGGTGCTATTTTGTAGCCTTGATGGCGACTTTGCAGCATAGATACGTTTAACAAAATAAGCTCAGGGTGCACCCAGATAGATTGTTTAATTAATTCGAAACATTGTGCCAGACTATTAAGATGGCCATCATGAAAAAGCTTCCAACCAGCTTCTTGCAAAAATGTTAGCACCAATTTCTCATCTTGAATTTTTAATACGTGTGGCAGTGCCTCTGCGACTTCTTCTCTTGCTAACCATATCTGGGCAATTTTTTTATCATCAGATTCAAAGCCACTAATAGATTTACATTTGTGTAATAAAAAAGATTTAAAGAAAGAATGGAAAGTAAAACTTTCTTGCTGGCTATCTATCGGCACAATAAATGCGCCATGTTCTTTTAATAGGTCGAGTTGTAATTGGCCATCACTGATATCACAAAGTTCGTTAACAATGCTTGCATCAACACGGTTAAGCGGCGCAATCTTGAGGAGAATTTCTTGCAGTTTTGGCGTTAAGCTTAAAAACACCTCTTCTTCTAAATAATCCCAAAGGTAGACATGATTACTTTTTCCTATCTCTTGAGCGCATTGAGTAAAACTAACTGAGTCTTTACTTAACATTAAAACAAGTTGTAATGCAGTTGGCCATCCTTCCACATTTAAACGTAATGCTTCTTGTTCTTGAGGATCGCGTAAAAAAGTTGTATTTTTAGCAAAAAATTCATCGGTTTCAGCAGCGGTAAAAGCCAGACTTTCTTCGTTTATTTCAAATAATTGCTGTTTTATACGTAAGTATGAGACGGATAAAGGCGGCATGGTGCGGCTTGAAATTATAAGTCTCCAATCTAAAGGCATATGCTTAATGAAAAAAGGGAGCCCCTGGAGGATACTTTTATCTTTGATATGGTGGAAATCATCTAATACAAAACATAATGGTTTATTAAATTCAGATAACTCATTAAGTAGCAAAGTAACTAGATTAACTAAATCTAATTTATTATTTTGCTTCGCCATCGCTAAAGATGCCGGACAAGAAACACCTTCAATCTGGTTGATTGCATGAATGAAATAATTACAAAATTGACTTGGGCTATTATCTGATTTGTCGATAGAAAACCATGATAGATGTTCTTGATGTTGCGACCACTCGGCTATTGCTGTACTTTTTCCATAACCTGCGGGTGCGCAAACTAACCCTAGTTTAGCGTCGATGAAATCATCGAATAGGCGTTTTCTAATAATGCCATTCTTTAAAAGAGGTGGCACTGACAATTTGGATTTAATAATCATTCGAAACCTTAAATTCAAGCCTTTTTAAATATTCATTTAATTTCTATGAGCGAATACGACTTATCAAAATACGATGAAAGATCTTTTCTTAGTTATTATTTTTGTGATGCATACGTGTTTCTTAGAAAAACGGGAAAAATGCTATTTAGCATGTTTTCAGCCCCCCCCTTGCAACCACTGTATTTGAACATGTTTTGTGTTTATTTGAGATGCGAAATATGTATTTTATTGATCTTTATCAGTGATTTTTTGATATTTATATAGGGTGTAAATCATTTGTTAAAAATGCGCTATGAATATAGTTTAAACCCTTATAGAACATGCATCCAGTTAGTATCGACGCGACGGGCAAGATTATGCTTGCAGATATCTGTTATGCAAACTTCTGACACTTAAAATTTGTAACAAAATGCAACAGCTAGAGCTACCTTATAATTACAGATATTTAAGGCAATTTCCAGTTGATTATTGCCTAGGGGCGTAGAAAAAAGGAGGATGACTGAATAGTGAGGCTGACTTATTGTGCATTCTGTTTTTAAGGCTAAATATTAGTTAACAACCCAAGCAATTATTAAATCAGTAAAACCACTTACTAAGGAATTATGATGAAAAAAGCATTAGGTACAATTGCAGTGTCGGTATTAGTCGCATTAGGTAGCGTAAATATTGCACATGCTAGCATGGAAGAAGGCACTATCACTATCTGGATTAATGGTGATAAAGGTTACAACGGTTTACAAGAAGTTGGTAATAAATTTGAAGCAGATACTGGCGTTAAAGTAATTGTTGCTCATCCTGATAAATTAGAAGAAAAATATCAGCAAGTAGCAGCGACTGGTGACGGTCCTGATATCATTTTTTGGGCACATGACCGCTTTGGTGGCTGGGCACAAGCTGGATTACTAGCCGAAGTAAAACCAGGTAACGAACTGAAATCTAAAATGGTTGATTTTGCTTGGGATGCAGTATCATACAATGGTAAATACATTGGTTACCCAGTAGCCGTTGAGTCTCTTTCTCTTATCTATAATAAAGACCTAGTGCCTAATCCGCCTAAATCATGGGAAGAGATGCAAGCACTTAATGCTGAACTTAAAAAAGACGGCAAGTCTGCAATTATGTGGAACCTAAGCGAACCTTTCTTCACATGGCCTCTAATCGCTGCTGACGGTGGTTACGCATTTGAAAATAAAAATGGTACTTATGATGTGAAAAGTACTGGCGTAAACAACGAAGGTTCAAAAAATGCACTACAGTTTATTGTAGATATGATTGAGCGTAAAGATATCAGTGCTGACGTAGATTACGGTGTTGCTGAGTCTGCATTTATTTCTGGTAAAACAGCAATGACAATCAATGGTCCTTGGTCATGGGGCAACCTTGAAAAAAGTGATATTAATTACGGTGTAACAGTATTACCGACTTTCAACGGTAAACCAGCTAAACCATTCGTAGGTGTATTAACTGCGGGTATTAATAGCGCAAGTCCAAATAAAGAACTAGCAAAAGAGTTTATCGAAAACTACCTATTAACTGATGCTGGTTTAGAAATGGTAAACAAAGATAAACCACTTGGTGCGGTAGCATTAAAATCTTACCAAGAGAAACTAAGCTCAGATCCGCGTATTGAAGCAACAATGGCAAATGCTGAAACAGGTGAAGTAATGCCAAATATCGCAGAGATGTCTAAGTTCTGGTACGCAGAAAAAGCGGCGATTATCAATGCAATTCAAGGTCGTCAAACAGTATCTGAGGCACTTGATGATGCAGCAGAACGTATCGTTAAATAAAAAGTAACAAAATAGGCTGTTAGGTTTTTTAGCCTAATAGCCTTTATTATTTTGCTCGTTATTCGCAGAGGAAGTTATGGAATCATCCATTGTATCGAGAGACACACAATCCAATCGCACCAATTACATTAAGTGGATTACATTAACACTAGTTTCACTAGTGGCAGGTTATGCCATTATCTTAATGTATGCACAAAATGAGATTGTATTTGCACTATTAACACTTGTTTTAGTCTCATCGGGTGTTGTTGTCTTCGCCCGTAAAGATACCTATTCGCATCGCTATATTTATCCCGGTGTCGCCGCCATATTCCTATTTATTGTATTTCCACTTATGTACACAATTGGTATTGCATTTACCAATTATAGTGGGACCAATCAGCTGACTTTTGAACGAGTTCAATCTCAATTTTTAGCAAAAACCTATGAAAAACCAGATTCAGCTTATCGTTTCCAGCTTTACCAGTTAGATGGCGATCAAGTACAGCTTCATTTTACTAAAGGAGAGCAAGACTTTGTTACTCCAGCAATGTCGCTACAGCAAGAAGATAAAACCATAGAATTGTCTGTCGATTCTGCAGAAGCGGCTGGTGAAATAGCGCCATTACGTTTTATTATTCAAAATCGTTCAAAATTGGGAGAGTTCAATATTCAGACTCCCGATGGTGAATCATTGAAAATGAGTGGTTTACGAGAATTCTCTGAAAGCATGCCTTTATTTGCTTTAGAAGGTGACGGCGTTACCTTAGTAAATTTAGATGATGGAGAAGTTATTAAACCTAATATGGAGATTGGTTTTTATCAGCCAGTTAATGAATTAGGTGAGTTTGTTGGTAAACAAATCTCTCCCGGCTTCACAGTGAGTGCGGGGTGGACTAACTTTGCTCGAATATTTTTAGATAAAGGTATTCAAGGTCCATTCATTCAAATCTTTATTTGGACCGTTATCTTTGCCGGTTTGACCGTACTATTTACTTTAGCCGTGGGCTTGGTATTAGCTTCGTTAGTGCAATGGGATGAATTAAAAGGCAAGGCGGTTTATCGTATGCTATTAATTCTGCCATATGCGGTACCTGCATTTATCTCCATTCTGATATTTAAAGGTTTGTTCAATCAAAGTTTTGGTGAAATAAATCAGCTATTAGAGGGGTTCTTTGGCTTTAAGGTCAATTGGTTTACTGACCCCTACATGGCCAAAACGATGATTCTTATCGTTAATACATGGCTAGGTTACCCGTATATTATGATTTTATGTATGGGGCTATTAAAATCAATTCCAAGCGATCTCTATGAAGCGTCTGCAATTGATGGTGCTGGTCCGATTGATAACTTCTTTAAGATCACTTTGCCGTTAATGATTAAGCCATTAACACCACTGCTAATCGCTAGTTTCGCATTTAACTTTAATAACTTTGTATTGATTCAACTATTAACCAACGGTGCACCAGATATTATTGGATCTTCTACCCCAGCAGGGCATACCGATCTATTAGTTAGTTATACATACCGTATTGCTTTTGAAGGTGGCGGTGGTCAAGACTTTGGTCTTGCTAGTGCGATTGCAACATTAATATTCATAGTTGTAGGTGCGCTTGCGTTACTCAACTTAAGAATTTCAAAAAACCAACAACTTTAAGGAGCGGAACTCATGCCAGTAGTTAAGTCCCAAAATGAAAAAAAACGAGTTTGGCTAGCCCATGTGTTTTTATTAATCTTTTGTGCTGCGATTATATTTCCATTGTTAATGGTTATTGCAATCTCATTTCGAGAAGGTAATTTTGCAGCAGGATCGTTAATCCCAGATAACCCAACGCTAGAGCATTGGAAGTTGGCATTGGGCATGTCAGTAGAGCAAGCTGATGGCTCAGTAACACAGCCTCCATTCCCTGTTTTATTGTGGTTATGGAACTCGATTAAAGTTGCAGCAATAACATCGCTGATCGTTCTATGTTTATCTACAACTTGTGCTTATGCGTTTGCTCGCTTCAAGTTTGCTGGTAAAAAAATATTGCTTGAAGGTATGCTTATTTTTCAAATGTTCCCAGCTGTACTGGCATTAGTAGCGTTATATGCACTATTTAGTAAAGTTGGTGAGTATATTCCTTTCCTTGGTCTGAATACGCATGGCGGACTAATCTTTGCTTATCTTGGCGGGATTGCACTACATGTTTGGACCATTAAAGGTTATTTTGAAACGATAGATAGATCGTTAGAAGAAGCGGCTTCACTTGATGGTGCAACACCTTGGCAAGCATTTAGAATGGTATTATTACCATTATCAGTGCCTATTTTAGCGGTAGTATTTATTCTTTCATTCATCGCAGCGATTACCGAAGTACCTGTTGCTTCGATATTATTAGTTGATGTTGATAAATACACGCTTGCCGTAGGTATGCAACAGTACCTATACCCGCAAAACTACCTGTGGGGCGACTTTGCCGCAGCAGCTGTATTGTCAGCATTACCGATTACCTTTGTATTCATACTTGCACAGCGCTGGTTAGTTGGTGGCTTAACTGCAGGTGGTAATAAAGGCTAACTTAGCAAATAGATTATTTTGAAGAATTAAAAGGCCTGATTTATTGATTAAATCAGGCCTTTTTTATTGTGACTTTGAAAGATCAGGAAGTAACATTTTTTAAGCCACGCTTTATAAATTGGCATAAACTAATAGTAATGACCGCTAACCTTAACTCTCTTAATCTACGCTCGGCTCTTCAAGTTGATTATTTAATGACTATATATCAATGGCCTATATATCAATGAGCTTGTAGTGACTACTCAGAGTCATTCTAGCTACCTATTTTCAATTAATGAGTATGCATGTCATTCAATTCGCAATGAAGATATAATCATTTACTGGATACAATGACCTGTACAATTATCTTCATATTTATAATGATATTTTTAAGCGTTGATTAAGTATTTGATTTCACCGCCCTCATTTTAAAGGAGGCATTCGTTGCGCTTATTAAGGAGTCATAAAATTGAAATTTTATAACTTAAAAAATAAATTAATTATTCTAATATTACTGTTTTCGAGCTCTTTTTCAGTTTTAGCCAATACATCTATGATCCCTTTTCATGCTGAATACCAACTATTTCATGGTAGTAAAAATCTTGGCAGTGGTTATTACAAATTAGAAAAGCTGGCTGATGGTCAGTTTAAGATGGGTTATCAAAGTGCTGGGAGCTGGTTGTTTTTAGAAGATATTCGTACCGAAACCTCTTATTTTGCTTGGCAAGATGAAAAGTTACAGCCACACAATTACCAAATGCAGCGTCAAGGTAGTGGCCCTAGTTTTTCTGCTAACGTGAAATTTATTGCTGCAGATAATAAAGTGTTAGCCCAATATAAGGACAGCAAAGTAGAACATGTTTGGCAGGGGGTGTTATTCGACCCGCTATTATACCATCTGCAACTGAGGCTAGATGTTGAGTCTGGCAAGCAAGATATGCACTATCAGGTTGCTTATAAAACTAACCTGCGTGATTATCATTACAAGGTCGTAGAAACAGAGCTTTTAGAATTAACCTTAGGCAATTATCAGGCAATCAAGGTAGAACGGATCCGTCACCCTGATAGTAAAAAAGAGACATTACTTTGGTTAATTCCAGAACTTAATTATGTGCTCGGTAGGGTTGCTCATTATGAAAATGGCGATCTGAAGGTAAATATGGTGTTAGATGAACTCCAATAAAACAGGCATAGAGAAGCTATGATTAAATTTATAATTGTTGGAGCTGCTGGTGAAAAGTAAATTAATAACACCTGCGGGTTATAAAAAGCTGCAGGAAGAGCACGATTATTTATGGAACGATAAAAGGCCTAAAATTACAGCTATCGTTAATTGGGCAGCTAGCCTAGGGGATAGGTCCGAAAATGCTGACTACACTTTCAATAAGCGCATATTAAGGCAAATTGATCGCCGGGTTCGTTACCTTCGGAAGCGATTAGAAGATCTCAATGTTATTGATTATTCCCCCCAGCAGGAAGGAAAAGTATTCTTTGGGGCATCGGTGGAAATTGAAAATGAAAATGCTGACCTGCTGAATTTTAAGATTGTTGGTCCAGATGAGATTTATGACACCAAAAACTATGTTTCTATTGATTCCCCGATGGCGCGAGCAATGTTAAAAAAACAAGTTGATGATGAGTTTGTGGTTAACACGCCTGAAGGTAATAAATTATGGTTTATTAATAAAATCACCTATCAGGATTAATTTATTCATTGATAATCGGTTACTGGGTATTTTCTGAAGTGGCAAATAGCTCAGAATTATTTGCAGCCTTTATTATCATCGCCAGTGTTCTCTTACCTAATTTAGGGCGATTACGACGATTAACGCCGTAGTCACTAGGTTAGCGTGATCCGATTGTTAAGTAATCGCCTCTAATTCTGTAATATTAATTAAAGCTTGTTGGTTGCTAGTTGCGCAAAGGTCTGGGCAGGGTTTAAAGTCAGAACACACTTGAGGTCTTTCTGCTTTGCCAAATAGCTTACAAAGATTCAATTCATTAAGTTGTATGCAGCGTATTCCTGCTGGTTTACCTGCTTCCATCCCTGGAATAGAAGAAGAAATGCTTGGTGCAATACAACATGCTCCACAACCTAGTCTACATTCCATAAAATAACCTTTAGTAAAAAATAAAGGAGGATTATACGTGTTTTGTGAAAATTTACTGATTAGTTTTTTAGCGACTAAAAAGATAATAGGAAGCCTCTGATATATACCCATATTACCTCAAAATGCTTTGTCAGACACAAGCTCGGTAACCATAGCAAGGCAC
>JBALXF010000369.1:0-3712 GCA_036961085.1 Psychromonas sp. | reverse complement strand
TCACACTTGGGTTATTAAATTGTTTTAAAGTGAGCTTACCGTTTAGTGATGTTAGGGGTGACACAAGTAACTAGCATCAAAATATAATAAAAAATTTAATGCTGGTTACTTCAATAGGAGTTATTTCTATAAGCAATTACTGCCCTGTAAAATCACCGATTAATAGGGGGTAAATAGGGTTTTAATGTTTACTCTCCATCCAAATCAAAATGTCCCATTTTAGCGCCTTTGGTTTTCAGGTAATTAGCTGAATGAGGATTCGATTCATGAATAGAAGGTATGCGCTGAGTGATGTAAATTCCTTGATCTTCTAACGCACTAATTTTAAGAGGGTTGTTAGTAATTAACTGTACTGTAGTAATGCCATAAAAATTAAGTATTTCAACTACATCATCATAATTGCGCAAGTCTTGATCCAGTCCGAGTGCTTCATTTGCTTCTACGGTATCTAGGCCCTCTTCTTGAAGCTTGTAGGCTTTGATTTTATTGGTGATACCAATTCCTCGTCCCTCTTGTGGTAAATAAACCAGTATGCCACCGTGAGTGGCAATATAGTCGAGGGTTGAGTTTAGTTGTTCTGAACAATCACATTTTAATGAGCCGAATAGCTCTGAAGTGGCACAAGCTGAATGCATTCTCAGGTTTATATCACCTGTCCCATCAAAGTTAGTGATTACCATTAATTCTTCAAAGGTATTGGTCTTGAATATATTGAGAGTAAGCTCACCATATTTGGTCGGTAACTCGGTATGTGCACGTAATTCTGCCATTGCTTACTTCCTTAAAATTCTTCTAGTATACAGGCCTCTCTGATGCTTGGGGGGAGCAGGGTTATCCTGAAACTGATGTTAATAAATTGCGATTTCAATATTATTTTTAGCTGATGAACAACAGAGTAAAATTTCGCCGTCACGTAGGTACGCCATTGGGTAGTTAATGTACTCAGCTTCACCTTTTACCAATAAGCAGCGACACACGCCACAATGACCGTCGCGACAATTAAAATCCACTTTAATTGCTTGAGCTTCTAGATTCTCAAGCAATGTTTTTTTAGTGTCTAGTGGGTATTCAATACCATCGACGGTTAATATTGCAGACATTATTTTTATAACTCAAATGTACTTAAGTCTTCACTGTCCACTTTACTGTTAATTTGTCCTACTAGGTAAGAACTTATTTCAGCTTCTTGTGGTGCAACTTGCACGTTATCACTTACTAACCAGTGATTAATCCATGGGATTGGGTTAGTTCTCACTTCAAAAGGTGGTTCATAACCAATCGCTTGCATACGTTGATTCGAAATGTACTCAACATATTGGCATAAAATCTGTTCATTAAGTCCGATCATTGAACCATCTTTAAATAGGTATTGTGCCCATTCTTTTTCTTGTGCCGCAGCTTCTAAAAAGATATCTCTACCTTGTGCAAAACATTCAATCGCAATCTCAGCCATCTCAGGATCATCTTTACCATCTGCCCAAAGGTTTAAGATTTGCTGTGTTGAGTTAAGGTGTAACGCTTCATCACGTGCAATCAGTTTGATGATCTTAGCATTACCCTCAAGTAGATCACGCTCTGCAAATGCAAATGAACAAGCAAATGACACATAAAAACGAATCGCTTCTAAGGCATTAATAGAACACACACAAAGATATAGTTTTTTCTTTAGTGAACGTAAGCTTAGGACTTCTACTTCACCAGCTAGATTTACGTAGTCAATTTCAGTCTGTTTTAAACCATGTAATTGCATGAACTGCGTTGCGTGAATAAGTGCATCGTAATAGCCTGCAATATCCGTAGCACGTTTTTGAATCTCTTCATTGGTAACAATGTCTTCAAATACTTCACTCGGGTCAGTAAACAAGTTACGAAGAATATGTGTGTAACTACGGCTATGAATAGTTTCAGAAAAAGACCAAGTTTCGATCCATGTTTCTAATTCAGGTAAAGAAACAATTGGTAGTAGCGCGATATTTGGGCTACGACCTTGGATTGAATCTAATAAGGTTTGGTATTTTAGATTAGAGATGAAAATATGCTGCTCATGATCAGGTAAGTTCATGAAATCAATGCGATCACGACTTACATCGATCTCTTCTGGGCGCCAGAAAAAACTCAATTGTTTTTCGATAAGCTTTTCAAAAACTTCAAAGCGTTGTTGGTCATAACGTGCAACATTCACTGGATTACCAAAAAACATTGGCTCTTTAAGTGCATTATTGGGGATTGTCGAGAAAGTTGTATAAGCCATTTTGCTTCTCCATTCTGGATGATAGATTGGTATTGTATAATAATTATAAGGTAGATATACCAAACTTCTTTAAATACTGAAAAGCCCTACATAGGTTGTAGGGCTTATAATTTGTATTACCTAAATTACCGAACCTAATTTAGATCTTACATGCGCCACCGGCACAATCATCTTCTTCTGCCATAACATTTTCATCATCGGCACCATCGCGGGTGTTGTGGTAATACAATGTTTTGACACCCATTTTGTAAGCGATTAACAAGTCTTTTAACAGATTCGTCATCGGCACTTTACCATCATCGAAACGCTTAGGATCGTAGTTAGTATTCGCTGAAATTGCTTGGTCTACGAATTTTTGCATTATACCAACTAACTCAAGGTAACCCTGGTTATTTGGCATGCTCCATAATAATTCGTAATTTTGTTTATATTTTTCAAATTCAGGAACAACTTGCTTCAAGATACCATCTTTACTTGCTTTAATACTAATGAAGCCACGTGGTGCTTCAATACCATTGGTCGCATTAGATATCTGGCTTGATGTTTCTGATGGCATAAGAGCCGATAAGGTTGAATTACGTAAACCATCTTTAACGATATCTGCGCGTAATGTTTCCCAATCTAAGTGATACTCTTCATCACAAATCTGATCAATCGATTTTTTATAGGTATCTAGTGGTAAAATACCTTTAGAGTAAACTGTCTCATTAAACTTAGGACATGCACCACGTTCTTTCGCTAATTTGTTTGATGCTTTCAGTAAATAGAACTGGATTGCTTCAAATGTTTTATGGGTTAAGTTGTTAGCGCTGCCATCTGAATATCTAACACCATTCTTAGCTAAGTAATAAGCGTAATTGATTACACCAATACCTAAGGTACGGCGAGCCATACTGCTGTTCTCTGCCGCTTTAATTGGGTAATCTTGGTAATCTAACAAATTATCTAAAGCACGTACTGCAAGCTCAGAAAGCTCTTCAAGTTCATCTAGAGACTCAATAGCACCTAGGTTTAATGCTGATAATGTACAAAGAGCAATCTCACCTTCTTCATCCATTATGTGTTCTAACGGCTTGGTAGGTAGTGCAATTTCTAAACATAAGTTACTTTGGCGAATTGGTGCAACTTTACTATCAAATGGACTATGCGTATTACAGTGGTCAACATTTTGAATGTAGATACGTCCAGTACTTGCACGCTCTTGCATTAATAGTGAAAATAGCTCAACGGCTGACACTGAGTTTTTACGGATATCCGGATCAGCTTCGTACTGATGATATAAACGCTCAAATTCATCTTGATCTTCAAAGAATGCATCATATAAACCCGGTACATCTGATGGGCTAAATAGGGTGATATCTTTACGATCGATTAAACGTTGATAGAATAGACGACCTAACTGCACACCGTAGTCCATATGACGAACACGATTTGAGTCAATGCCTCGGTTATTCTTTAATA
>JBALXF010000368.1:0-3718 GCA_036961085.1 Psychromonas sp. | reverse complement strand
TAAGTAATCGCGTAAAGGCAAAACCAATCATTGCAGAAAAGATTGCGATTAGTATCGTTATACCTTCATTAAGGTCAATAAAGTACTTTGCGAGTAAAGCACCAACGATAAAAAACAGAAGTGGTAAGAGATAGACGAGTGTCGCCGTCTTTACGAGATCGGTATTATTGATCTCTAGTTCGACAAAACGATTAACTTCCATCCCTTTTTTATAAGGAATTTCGAATTGATGTGTTTTATCTGAAAAAGCTTTTGATACGACACCAACACCACAGCTATTCTTATTTTGACATGAAGAGCATGCCGACTTAGAAATACACTCAATTTGAGCAATAGCATCACCATTAAGGTTTTTCTCTATTGCTATTATTCGTCCTGTTTCTTGAATCATTGTTGATTAGCTTTCACTTTAACAACGGATTCAACTAAACGTTGCGCTGTAGCCACTGGAATCTCTCCAACAATATTCACCTCTATATCATTTGTTTGGTCTGTATACACAACCATTGCACCGCGTTTAATTATTTGCGGTTTTTCTTGTGATTGCATTTTTTTACCCGAGATATAAATAGAAACAGTAACAATGCCATCATTGATCATGATATAAGAAACGGGTTCATTCTCATGCATTACTAGTTTATGAAGATCATTTTTTACAACACTAAACCCTGTTGGCAACCAATCTAGTTCCCATGCCGAAACTTGTTCTGAGTTTTGTGGTAAGTGTAGTATTTCAGGCAATTGCTGAGATGTTAAACTTTCTAGCCAAGGGTTGATATCTTCAGTAACTTGTAATGATACAACCATAACCTGTTCTAGCATCACATTAGATTCATTTAGTGTATCTAACCTTAGCGGAAGGTGAGTTTCAATATCTAACCAAACAACATAGCTATAACGGTATTTATCTTTACTGATCATACGAATTGCAATTGCTTTTTTGCCCGCAATTCGCCCGTTACCTAATATAATGTATTCATAGCTATTTTTACCTTGCTCATAATCAAAATTAGCGATATTGGCAAAAACACTCTGATTAAATGTTGATTGCAAAGTATAAGCTTGAGAGCCTTGCTCAAAATAACTTGTTTTGCCTGAATAATGTAAAGACTCACGCATTGCACCGTTTAAAAAACGGAAATAGGCAATCTCTTGATCTTCAATGACACCATGAATCAACTGTTTAGGTTCAACTTGATTCTGTAAGTTATTTAAATACAACAGCTCATAATTTAATTCTTTATAAGCTGTTTGCATAAGCTGCAAAAATTGAAATGCCGTTAAAGGCGCTTCTTTATGTGTTTCCACTGCTGCAGTAGAGTTTATTTCAGCCACTTCAGAAGCATGTGTTGCACTACTGATTAAAACAAAAAGCCCTGAAACTAAAGTAACAAAAAATAAATTACGCTTCATTTATATTCTTATGGTTGTGTTTGCAATTGCAATTGGTGATCTTTTAGTAACGCATCTAAACGTTCGTTATAATCTTTGACCGCTTGTTGAGACTGCTGTTGAGTTGCTTGTAAGCTTACCGGTGTTGCGCCACCAAATGGAACAGTTTTCAACACTTCAAGACCATTGTTTTCAATTGCAGGCTGTGATGTCATTAAACTACTTACAACAACAACACCCGCTACTGAAGCTGCAATAGCATATTGTCCAAAACGCTTAGCAAAAGAAATAACATTATTTTCAGGGTATATTTTTGCTTTAGTCGCTGGCATATCAACTACATTATCGGTTGCAATAACCGGCTCGATTAGCGTATCAACTGATTGTTCTTCAATTCTACTCATCACTTGTTGGCTAATATCGATTTCCAATAATTGATGCGGTGCTTCATCACGCATCACATCACCAATTAAATGATAACGATAAAAGGAAGCCTGGCACTCTTCATCATTCAATAAGTCATCTATTAATTCGTCATTAATAAGTTCATCATCAATAATGGCCGAGAGTTTTTCGTTTATATCTTTCATTTTACCTTCCAACTAATATTCTAATAGTGGCTTTAATTGTTTATCTATTATCTCACGAGCTCTAAAAATACGAGAGCGAACGGTTCCAATAGGACAATCCTCTATATTCGAAATTTCTTCATAACTCATTCCTTCGAGCTCACGTAGTGTAATTGCAGATCTAAGTTCTACAGGTAAAAGCTCAATGGTTGTTAAAATCACTTTTTTTATCTCTTGAGAGCGTAAAATTGCCTCAGGATCATCTACTTCTCTTAATGCATCGCTTCCGTCGTAACTATCAGCATCTGCAGCATCAATATCTGAAGCTGGCGGACGGCGACTCTGACTTGTTAAGTAATTCTTCGCCGTATTCACCGTAATTCGATATAACCAAGTATAAAAAGCACTATCTCCACGAAAAGAAGGCAATGATCTATGAACCTTCAAAAATACTTCTTGTGTAATATCAGCAATGTCTCCTGAATTACGTACATAACGTGTTAAAATATTCGCTACTCTATTCTGGTACTTTCGGACTAATAATGTAAAAGCTTGCTGCTCTCCATCTTGAATACGCCGCACTAATTGTAAATCTAAATCTCGCTCACTCATTGAGATTCTCTACCTATAATGATGGTGAGCCTTATTGGCATTCACACATATGACTTTTAATAAAAAAGAAAGTTCCAAAATATTTCAAAAGAAATCGTTTTTTGGATAAACTCCACACTTTCTGTACTTAATTGACTTAAATATATAGATTCATATTCCGCTGTCGCGTAGATAAATCTAGCGATCCAATAATATACACTAAATAACAGAGCATATATCTCCATGACAGAAAGTAAATCAATAACTGAATATCAACACTTTTGTGACGTACTGATTATTGGTGCTGGCGCCGCCGGACTTTCATTAGCATTAAAACTAGCAGAACATGCTAATGTATGCGTTTTAAGTAAAGGCAAACTTTCCGAGGGCTCAACATTATATGCTCAAGGTGGTGTTGCAGCCGTTTTCGCTGATGATGACAGCATTGAATCACACATTGAAGATACATTGATAGCCGGCGCAGGGCTATGTGATGAAGAAGCCGTTCGTTTTACCGTTAGTAATGCTAAAGAAAGCATGGAGTGGTTAATTGATACCGGCGTCGAGTTTGATAAAGAAGTGGATGAAGAGGGTAAAACTCATTATCACCTAACCCGCGAAGGTGGGCACTCTAAGCGAAGAATTCTGCATGTTGCAGATGCAACAGGTAAAGAGATTGAAACGACTTTACTAGATGCGGTTAAAGCGAATGATAAAATACAATTAATGGAAGGTTATAACGCAGTGGATTTAATCACTAGCCGAAAATTAAACCTGCCAGCAAATCGTATACTTGGTGCTTATGTTTGGAACCGAAAAGCTGAACGAGTTGAAACAATCACCGCCCACTTTGTAGCCCTGGCAACAGGTGGTGCCAGTAAGGTATACCAATATACCAGTAACCCAGATGTTTCAAGTGGGGATGGTATCGCATTAGCGTGGCGAAGTGGTTGTCGTGTTGCGAATATGGAATTTAATCAATTTCATCCCACTTGTTTATACCATGCCGATGCAAAAAACTTTTTATTAACGGAAGCCTTACGCGGTGAAGGTGCGCATTTATTGCGCCCAGACGGTACTCGCTTCATGTTTGATTTTGATGAGCGCGCAGAGCTTGCTCCCCGTGACATTGTGGCTCGTGCTATTGATTACGAAATGAAACGTTT
>JBALXF010000367.1:0-3728 GCA_036961085.1 Psychromonas sp. | reverse complement strand
AATTATTTTTCATTTTCATTTTCATTTTCATTTTCATTTTCATTTTCATTTTCATTTTCATTTTCACCTGAGTTAAATGCATAAGCATGTAATAAAATAAGCTTATACAAAAAATTATACATTCGCCTTTAAGTAAGTCATCCGTTATAGGACTGTTAACTTAAGTTATGCACAGACTCTCTCACAACCAGACTTGGCAACAGTTTAAAATTCACGCGACAACGATTTTTGTTGAGCTTTTGCAGTATTAATTGAACCGCTTCTGCGCTCATTTGCTCTAATGGAAATTGCATAGTGGTTAAAGCGGGGCTTAGATAATCGGCAAATAAGGCATTATCAAAACCAATTAAAGAGATTTCATCCGGCACCCTTATACCTTCATTGCGCAGTATTTCTAATGCCCCGACAGCCATATGATCGTTGCATGCGAAAATAGCGCTAAATTCCTGATCTCTCTTAAGTAATTTTTTCATTGCTAAACAGCCAGACTCTTGAGTAAATCCACCTTCACAAACTAAGGTTTCAGTAAAATCAATATCAGCACATTCGAGTGCGTTTCGATACCCTTGTAAACGCCCGCGCGCATCAGGGTTGCTCAGTGGACCGGTAATACAAGCAATTTTGCTGTGCCCCATCTCCAACAGATGCCGAGTGGCAATTTTTCCACCATTTTCATTATCAATGTTGATGCAGCTATCTGCCATTTCAGGGATAAAACGATTAACCAAAACAACAGGACAACCATTACCTTGTAGTTCAATTAAGTAATCATCACTGATCAATTGAGTGTGTAGTATTAATGCATCCACTCTGCGGCTTAACAAGTATTCAATGGATTCTCGCTGAGAAAATTCACTATTCGAACCCGCGGTCACTACCACGTGATAGCCAAAGCGACGCAAATTTTCTTCTACTGTTTGCAATAAAGCGGAAAAAAATGGTCCACCTAATTCAGGCACAACTATTCCAATACAGCCAGTACGACTGCGTTTTGAAGTCTTAGCCATATATTGAGGTCTATAGCCCAAGGCTTTGAGTGCTTTCTCCACTTTAATTTTTTTATCGTGGCTTACTCGACTGGTGCCATTCATGACTCGAGAAACAGTCGCTGCTGATACACCTGCGTGCTCTGATACTTGTCTAATTGTTGCCATGAATCACCTCAAAAAATAAAGAAAGCGGTTTCTTTTTTGTATTTTCTAATTTTTTTGGTTTTGATTTTTGTTTGAGATCACATATTGAGGGGATAAAAAAAATGCAACCATAAATATACCAACAACTTCACAGTTTGATGAGATTAATCATGATGGGAATGAACGCTGTTTTATCAGAATTGATTCAAATGTAGTAAATTACACAGGTAGGTCGACTTTGCTTAAACAAAAAAGCTATTCAGTAGTGCATAAAAAAGGGACACAAGCGTGTCCCGAAAAGAAATGAATTTAGATTTTATAAATAGCTCGTAGAGCCTTATAGTTATGCAGTTAACTAGGGCTCTGATAGAACCCTTAATGAAAAGGACTTACTAGTGTTTACCACCAAGCTTCAAACATTGCACCTAACGTCAACGTATCTTCGTCGCGAGTTGCGTAAGTGCCATCTTGATTAGTACCTGAGTACTCATTGTCTGAGTTACCCACTGTTGCATAGAAGCGTAACATTGGACGAGACCAAGTTTTTGGACCGATTGCCATGTTTTGTGAAAGCGTTACTTTCCAAGATGAGTTGGTTGCGTCGAAATCATTGTAATCTACAACACTATAACCACCTTCTAACCAAGTAGAATGTACATTATTCCATTGGTAGGTAGGACGAACAATTATGTTGTAGTTTACACGATCTTCAACCGCATCACCTTCCAGTTCTTGATAAGCAGTTTGGTACTGAATACCAACGGCTTCATTAAACTCATAACCACCGCCTAAACTAAATAGCAATGCTGTTTGATCTTCAGCTAAGTCAAATACACTGTCTTTAGCATTATCAGAATAACGTACAATAAACTTCTGACCGTATGCTTGTAGTTCACCCGCTACTTGGTATGCACTATCAGCAACATTTGCATCGTCCTTTATTTTGTCTGATTGAAAACCATAGTTAGCATAGAAGCTTAAGCTCGCAGCACCGATCTCCATACCGTGAAGTTTAGAAGTCGCAGCATAACGACCGTTGTCGCCAACCATATCACCTTCGACTTGACCAACTACAGAAAAGTCAAACTTCACGCCGCCAAGCTCTAGGTTATAAAAACCACCACCTTGACCATCGTGTGACATCCAAAAGTAATCGTCTAAATCTGTTTGGGGACGTTGATGGAAGTCACGACCTGCCCACATATATAGGTTAGGTTGCGATTCAAATAAACCTGTTGCGCCAGCATATAATTTCTTAACGTTTACGCCACCATCGTCAGCCCAAGAAGCATCAGACCAATGGTCAAGCATGAATACGATATCCCAGATTGCACCATCGTCACTTTCAAACGCTCTTGAGAATTGTAACTCACCGCCGTTTTGTTCATTACCTAAACGACCCGTTGCATTTGCGTTTAGAGAACCGTCAGTACCAACGTATAGAGAGTCACTACCTTGGTAGCCTAAACCGTAACGAGCATAACCAGAGAATATGACACCTAAAGGTGCTTCAGTTTGTGCGTTTAGAACCGCTGGTTGTTGAGTATCGACATAGTCAGCGCTCAATTTAGTTTCTAACTCGTTTAGTCGTTTTTCTAGAGCTGCGATATCTTCATCAGCAGCAAAAGAAGGGACAGAGACTAGAGCAGCAGCTACTGCGAGTGCAGTAGTTAAAAGCTTAAACTTTTTCATGTTATTTCCTATTATTTTATTATTTAGGTAATTCCGTTTATTTTTTATTTAGTTAATTCCGTTGACTGAAGAAATTATAAATAATGAAATAACTGAAAACATCGAGACACTTCACAGCCGCACTTTACATACGAAAGATGAAATCCCCCATGAAAAACAAAAATAAAAAAATAACTAAAAAACAACTAAAAAACAAAAGCTTAAAATCATAGCAATCGAAAAATAAAATCTTGTAAGCGCTTTCTTTTGATTAAAATAGAGATGTGGCGCACTTAATTTAGACACGAAAAATAAATTTTGGAGGGTTGGTGATGTAACGTTTCATAATCATGAAACGTTACATCATAAATTATTTAAAGATTGTACTTGGCTGGCAATTATCACTATTCTTCAGACAGAAGCTTGATTAAAAAGTTCAGAGGTTTGATTAAAAAGATTACTTTTTTAGTTAAAAATACGTGTCTAGCATTGAGATGGTTACGAAGTTGACGTTTTGTATATCCCTTATAAACAATCTTAATCCTAAATTAGATGACATATCTGGTAAGTTTCAGAGATAAGCACAACTATGATATTGATAAAATTAAGACTGAAAGTGATGACAAGATAACTTCCTTGCTCGTAGGAGCAAGGGTTTCAGAGCAAAGCTATTACTAATAAAAATGCAACTAAGTATCGAGCTAGATACTACAAAAGCCAAGATGGGGGATTAAAAGACGTCATTGCAGCAATCAATAAAAATTGATCAGAAACTAATAATCAATCATGCTTATGCACTTAACTCAGGTAAAAATAGAAAATAATTTAAATCCTTAAAAATCAAAATATTATAAGCGCTAACCACAGAGAACACCGAGAAACACAGAGAAACACAGAGAAACACAGAGAAACACAGAGAAACAC
>JBALXF010000366.1:0-3736 GCA_036961085.1 Psychromonas sp. | reverse complement strand
ATTTGCAGGAATACCAACTTCACTACGACAAATTAAAATATCAGGTTGAATACCTAGACTACGTAATTCTTTAACCGAATGCTGTGTTGGTTTAGTTTTAACTTCACCCGCAGTTTTTAAGTAAGGTAAAAGCGTTAAATGCATATACATTGCATTTTCTGGGCCGACTTTTAGACCCAACTGACGAATTGCTTCTAGGAAAGGTTGTGATTCAATATCACCTACAGTTCCACCTAATTCAACAATCGCTACATCATGGCCTTCACCACCAGCAATTACACGTGCTTGAATTTCATTAGTGATATGTGGGATCACCTGAATTGTTGCACCTAGGTAATCACCGCGACGCTCTTTAGCCAATACATGCGAGTAAACACGACCCGTTGTAAAGTTATTACGTTTAGTCATTTTGGTACGAATAAAGCGTTCGTAATGACCTAAATCTAGATCGGTTTCAGCACCATCATCGGTAACAAATACTTCACCGTGTTGGGTTGGACTCATAGTACCCGGGTCAACATTAATATAAGGGTCAAGTTTTAGAATAGTAACGTCTAAGCCACGTGCTTCTAAAATTGCTGCAAGTGAGCCTGCTGCAATACCTTTACCTAGTGATGAAACAACACCACCAGTTACGAAAATATATTTTGTCGTCATAGTAACCCTGAGAGTCAAAGAATAAAAAGAAACCACTCTTCAAATTAATAGATAATCACGCGCAAAAAATCATCGGTTTATTTAAACAGATGATTATATTGAGCAGAGCTGACCTCTGATAAAATGAGAATTTAGTACATGTTAGATGGGAGGGCAGTATAGCAAAAGCTCTCATTTTGAACAATCTTTTCTAGCAATTTCACACCATATTAGCTTAGTAAGTTGAAAATAAAGCATTTATCACTAAAATCCAATAACGAGATATTGCTCACACTCCTTATGTTCAATGTATCAATGCATTTATCCTTGACGTTTTTTTACATCATTCCAAATATCATCTAGCTCTTCTAAAGAACAATCTTCCATCTGTTTGCCTTGATTGATGACCTGTTGCTCAACTTGGCGGAAACGTTTTTCAAATTTTAAATTAGCCTGACGTAAGACTTGTTCCGGATTAGCTTGCAAATGTCGTACTAGATTAACATTTGCAAAGAGCAAATCACCTAACTCATCCTCGATCCGTAACTGTTTTTCATTGTCAGATAAATCCGTTCGCTTCACCTCTACTAACACCTCATCAATCTCTTCATGGATTTTAGCAACAACAGGCTCAAGTTGTTTCCAATCAAAACCGACATTGGCGCAGCGTTTCTGAATTTTATAAGCGCGGCTCATGGCGGGTAATACACTAGGAATATTATCTAGTACACTGTCATCTTTATTTTTCTGCTGTGCTTTTGAAGCACGTTCTTTTTCCTTTTCTGATTCCCAATTAGCGTGAATTGCAGCCTCATCTTGAAACTCAGTATCAGAAAACACATGTGGATGACGACGCACTAGCTTTTCATTCAAGCTTTCGATGATGTCATCAAACTCAAAAAGATTTTGCTCTTTTGCCATCTGAGCATAAAACACCACTTGAAACAGTAAATCCCCCAGTTCTAACTTTAATTCTTTAAAGTCATTTTGTTCTATGGCATCTGCTACTTCATAAGCTTCTTCAATCGTATGTGGCACGATCGAAGAAAAGCTTTGCTTAATATCCCATGGACAGCCCGTTGTGGGATCACGCAATTGTTCCATGATTTTTAATAAAAGAGTCAAATTAGATGTTGCCATTACTAAATTCCTTGAGATTACAGATGCTAGTTAAATTAATGCGGGTAAATTGCTAAGGTTAAATGAAAATTTTCAAAGATTAAATATACTATACCCATGGTACTTCAAAATGCTTTGTCAGGCACTAGCTCGGACACTAGAGCAAGGCGCAACATGAGGTAATTGTCATTCACTTTTCGATTGTTGCAACGCAGGGCTAGTTTTCGAGCTAGCGCCCCGTTGGGCAAGGCAACTTGCACCAATCTGCGTTGTTATAAAATATCTATGTAGAATAACTATACTTCAATTGTATTCCTAGCATCTCGGCACAATTTTCCTTGCTGACTTTGCATCTTGAAGCACTATGGGTATAGGATCATAATCAGTTTAAACGAGTCTAAATGACGTTGAATCATTGATTCAATTTTAAAGAGAGTTATTTAACTGTAGGATAAACTTGCTCATTCATTATTGCTTTAAATGGCAGCTATTAAACAATCTAATTTTTGATACTCTACACTCTCTTATATCCCTATGTTAAAGGAGCCTTCGATGCTACGAAGCCTATTTGTTATTGCCCTATTAAGCTTTTCACAATTATCATTTTCACTTCCTTATACCTTGAAAATTACTGAACAAGAGTTACAAAAAAAACTTGATGCGCAACTCCCTATTGAAAGGAAAAACAACTACCTCACGGCTAAAATTTATGATTCAACCGTAGAGCTGATAGAAGGAACAGACCAAATAGCTGTATTTTCAAATTTAGATGTAAACATTCTTGGTAGCTTCCAAGGTTCTGGCAGTGCTTATGTTAAAGGCGAAATAAGTTACGAACCGAGTGAAGGTGCCTTTTATATACAAAACCCAACCATAGTGACATTAAAAGTAGATGATATTCCTGAAGAGTTTTTGCCTGAAATACAGAAAATGGCACAACTTAGCCTACAAAAGGCTGCGCTCCATTACCCGGTATTTAAACTTAATCAGGGAGATATAGAGCATAAAATGGCGAAAGCGATGCTTGAATCCATTGAAGTTAAAGAGCAAACGTTATTAATCAAGTTAAATACCCCTTAACTAACAACGACAAAGTAGGATTTCTTCCTTTACTCAGTTAGAGGTATAATCCTCAGGACTTTATTAATTACATGGTACCTAAATTGACACAACTAACATTAGAAGCAATTCAGCAACAACTAACTGAATTAAACTTCAAAGCAGAAAACATCAAAATCATCACAGTTCAAGCAATGGATGAAGCTGCCTTAGCTGCATGCACAAGTAAAGAAAATCAGAGTTTTTATAACTCTTATATGAATGTTATTTATCGTCATGGTGAAAGATATGTGCTCGGTTATCGTTGTGACGGTGAGTTAGTTGACCATGCAATTATCAAAAAAGGTGAGCTGTACTTTGACCCTACTTCACAGGCCAATGCAGATTTCAAACCTTACCAATATGCAGTGTTAACCGAATTTAAAATATTCGATATGATGAAACATGCCAAATCAAATAAAGACTTCCCACCTGATGTTGAGTTTCTATTCACCAAGAAAAAGTATTTCAAAAACATTATCGACAGTGAAAAATCAGCATGACACGTTTAACCTATTAGGATTTCTATAATGGATACCCCATTGACATTGCAACAACTTGGCTGGCGTTCTTTTTTTCAACAACAGCTTTCTTTAGAGGAATATGAAGATACTGTTTTTGCAAGAGTAAAAGAACATCATCGTTCTGGTTTTATATTAGCGACAGAGCAAGGAGACATCACGCTTCCAGCTTCGTCTTCAGCTGATGGCATTACTGTAGGTGATTGGATCCTATTAGATAAAAGCTTTTCCTTTATTCGTGCTTTAGAGCGTTTATCTGTATTTAGCCGAAAGGCTGCCGGTAGTAAGGTGAACGAACAGCTTAATGCATGTAATGTCGATACGGTATTTATTGTCAGCTCATTGAATGATGACTTTAATCT
>JBALXF010000365.1:0-3749 GCA_036961085.1 Psychromonas sp. | reverse complement strand
ACTGACTTGGCGACCTTTATATGCCATTGCTTGGGCTGATTTTCAACGCTTCATAAAAGGTTGGTCGCCACAGCACTGGAAAATAACCCCCTATACCGAGCAATTAAAACAACAAGCGCTCGATTCACTGATTAACTATTAAAAGGCGATAATCAGTGAACTACAGTTTAAGTTCTGTAAAGTACTTTAAGCACATGCCAGCCATGTTTGGTTTTAACTAATAATGGCGTTAAGATTTCACCTGTAAAACAGGCTTTATCAAAAGCGGGCACCATTTGGCCTTTTATAAACTCACCTAAATCCCCCCCCTTTTTACCCGATGGGCAAGTTGAGTGTTTTTTAGCTAATGTTTGGAATTTTGCACCCTTTTTTAACTGTGCAATAATGTCGTCTGCTTGTTCTTTATGCTTCACTAATATATGTAAAGCAGCTGCTGTTCGTGCCATACCTACCTCAAATGTTTATAACTGAATCAATTGTAACATAGCTCCTAAATAGCTTAGCCATTTTTATACCTGCAAATGAAATTGCTCATAGTTAGGCTAAAATACAGTATTAATATGCAACAATAATTTATCACCTTAAAAGACGATTACTGAATAATATCATGCGCATATTTGGCATAGTTGTAATATTCCTATACAGTGAACAATCAATATAACGTGTAGTAAAATAGCTTTATTAAGGAGTTTTTATGGATTATATCGAAGTACCGCTGAGTATATTTTTTATTTTTGTTGCCCCTCTGTGGTTATTTTTACACTACCGTAGCCAAAAGCAAACCAGCAAAGGATTGTCAGCGAAAGAACAACAACGTTTGCAAGCCTTGCTGAAACGTACTGAAGAGATCCAAAAACGCATTGTTTCCCTAGAAAAAATTCTTGATAGCGAAGCGCCACAATGGAGAAATAAATGAAAAACAAAAAACTCTATCGTGACCCTAACAATGGAAAATTAGGCGGAATATGTGCAGGTATTGCTGAATATTTTGATACTGAAGTATGGCTTATACGTCTACTAGTAGTCTCCGCATTTTTATTCTCTGCTGGGCTTTTTGTGGTACTCGCTTATGTGGTTACTTATTTCATCTTAGATGAAATGCCTGAGCAACGAAAATGGCAGCAAAGCAGCTATAAAAAACACCATATAAAACAGAAGTCATGGCAGGCGGGTGATTCTGCTGATAAAGTGTTGGAAAATGTAAGTGCTGAGATAGATAAAATGGAAAAAGACGTTGAACACTTAGAATCTTACGTCACCTCTTTTTCTTATAAAATGGACCAAGAGTTTACAAATCATAAATAGTTAACTATGGACAAACAATAGTAAGGATTCAACACTTTATAGTTTTATTCGTCAGACCCTACATATTTTTAATTTAGTCTTATACTGCTTATCGTATCCACGATTAATGAAGGTAATTGATGAAATTAGCGTACTTACAAAAAAGACAATTATTACTATTTTGCTTTCTAGTTGCTAGCTTATTGCCTGTTCATGCACTGACGCTGGGTGATAAACTTGAACTCAAATATCCCACCATTATTGCGTCTCTTTATCCCGAAAACGAACAAATAGCATATTGGCCCGATCCCCAATTACGTCAAGAATTTGAAAGCCAGTTATCAATTATGGCTAATGCTGAAGTTAACGACCATATTTGGGATAACTACCATGACTTAAAAGAAGCCGCTGAATTAAACAATTGGCAAGACTACGAATATTTAGCATCCGATGCATTGATCTTTTACCTTTCTTATTTAGAGCAGTTAGATAAAAAAGGTATTACATGGTTATTTGGCTCTCGTATAAAAGGTAACTTAAAAGCACCATCAGAAGAACTGCTTGATGCCTTTTTTGCAGCTGGTTCAGATCAACTCAGATTAGACTATTTACAAGGCTTATTGCCTCAAACTGAACGATTTACCAATCTCTATCAAAGTTATAATGACTTTCAAGATCTGAAATATGAAAGTAGCGAAACAGCAACCTTAAGACCCCTTGCTAAAGATAAGCTCACAGCCAAGCAAAAAGATACCCTTCTACAGAGGTTGCGCATTTCTGGTGATATCTCGATCAAGCAAAAACAGGTATTTGAATCTGAAATCCCTGAAGAATATAGCCAACAACTTAAGCAAGTGGTCAAGGGCTTTCAAAATCGTCATGGATTAATAGAAGATGGCATTATTGGTAAAAGAACACGTTATTGGTTAAATATCAGTCATCAAGAACGCTTAAGATTAATGGCTTTAAATCTACTTAGAGTGCAATTATGGATAACAACAGATGTAAACAAAATAATCATTAATATTCCAAATTATGAGATGCAATATTGGGAAGAAGATGAAAAAATATTCGAAAGTAAAGTCATTGTTGGGCGTTTAAAAAGGAGAACTCCTTTATTTACGAGCAGACTTGATTCCATCATTTTTAATCCCAATTGGAAAGTACCCGATAGCATCATGCGTAAAGATATTTTGCCGAAAGTATTAATTTATCCTAAATACCTGAGTAAAAATCAATTTGAGATCGTTGATAGTTGGCAGAATCAGGAGGTAATTGATCCCGAGCAAATAGACTGGAAAACAATGAGTACTGAAAACTTTCCTTATAAATTACGTCAACGTTCAGGTAAATCGAGTACCTTGGGTGCCTATAAATTCAATACCCCCAATAGAAATGCGATCTATTTACATGACACCCCTGCAAAGTATCTATTTGATAAACAATATCGAGCCTATAGCTCTGGGTGTATACGCGTACAAGACTCTGACAAATTTGCTAAGTTATTAATGAAAAAATCAGGATTCAGTCAAACTAAATATAATTTTCACCATAAACAGGACGAAACCAATAGTGTCGCATTAAAACAATTAATCAGGGTAAAAACGATTTACCAGACTGTTTGGGTTAACCCACAAGGTATCACTCAATTTAGGAGTGATATTTATCTTTATGACAACGCAAGAAACAAAAAAACATCAAAAATTAGTAATTAACAAATCAACCAAATTTAAAAAACACCTTTCTGTACAATAGGTAAGCAACAAGCGCTGTTTTTTTGAGCGCCAAACCATCGTATAAGCATTTGACTCTCAGGTTAAAAACCCGTAGTTTCCTTTTTTTTGTTTTATTTTTATACAGTGGATAATATGCCAAACATTAATTTTCAACGCCGCAAGATTATTACTTCAGGCATAATCGCACTAGGAGCATCATGCTTACCTTCTCTTTCATGGGCTGCTTTAATAAAAGATAAACCAAGAGAGTTGAACTTAAATAACTTACACACGGGTGAAGTTTTACAGTCTCAATATTTTGATGGCAAAGATTACCAATCAACTGAACTAAAGAAGCTGAACTATATATGTCGTGACTTTCGTCAAAACGAGATGATCGATATGGATAAAAATCTTTTTGACCAGATTGCAGCAATCCAACAAATCATTGGCTCAAATGCACAAGTACAAGTTATTTCTGGTTACCGTTCTCCCGCAACTAATCAAATGCTGAGCGCTAAATCTTCAGCAGTTGCTAAAAAAAGCCATCATATGTTAGGTAAAGCACTTGATTTTCGTTTAGAGGGAGTACCACTAGTCGAAGTAAGAAAAGCGGCACTTGAACTTAAGGCTGGCGGTGTTGGCTATTATGCTAAAAGTGATTTCCTGCATATTGATACAGCACAATTCCGTTCTTGGGGTTAACCAATCACCTTAGTAATGAGTCGGCTAGCTATAACGACAAACTAC
>JBALXF010000364.1:0-3751 GCA_036961085.1 Psychromonas sp. | reverse complement strand
CTTTGATTTTTAAAGATTTAAATTATTTTCTATTTTTACCTGAGTTAAGTGCATAAGCATGTAATTATATTTATATACACTTAGTTATTCATTATATAGTCTGTTTAGGTCATTAAAAACCACACATATTGTGTTTCTTTGATTGATTAAGGGAAATGTTAGCGTGCTTTATATCGTAGTTGAACATTAAACAAGGTAGCTTATAAACGGGGTGAAGCGAGCGTAGGGTTTTTTAATAATGTATGAAATGCCTTTGCATGAAACGATCTGTAGAGACAACGTAGGACTGCGCCTGCCAATCTGATAGCAATAGAAATAAAATACAGGTATTTGCGAAGTAGGATAACAAATTCTGATTTGGTTTTGTCGCAATAGGATTGTGATGAGATAAAACATCCTGTTCAAATCAATATTTTTTTTGGAAAAGGGCTTTTATTCTTCCTATACTTTACTTGCTAGGGGCTGTGCTGTTTCGGCCCGGACACAATAGAGGGAACAACCATGCAGTACATGATCGAGTATAAGATTCGCACCGCTGGCCTCAGTCACGACCAGAATTTCGACAACCAGGAAGCGTTATTGACTGCGTTCGGGACGTGGCAACCCGAAGATGGCCTTACGGTCCACGCCTTCGTAGCCAACATGAATCACGGCGGCTACGCGCTCGTCGAAGCTGACGATCCGAAAGCCGTCCTTTCGTTCGTCTCAAAGTTTTCTTACTGGAACGATGTCGAAGTCATTCCCGTTGTTGACGTTGCCGACTCCGTCACTGTTGGAACGGAGTCACTTGCTTGGGCGCGAGCTGCATCGAGTAGATGATAGTCAAAGGCGCTTCAAGACTGAAGTGTCGCGAGCTAGAAATCGCTCCGTTGCCACATCCGAACCAGCGAAGTGCCGGGTACCGCCTGAAGCGGTACTTATCTGCCAATGGGGCCGTGTTTTGCCTAGAAGTCCCTTGGGGCGAAAACGACTTAGCTTTCTAAGGCGGAATGGGGCACAAACCGAGTTAACTATTTTGTGCAACCGGGGCACATACCTACTTAAAGATTATTTGCCCAATAACTCTAATTACGAGGCTATTTTAACTAAACCACTACACCTTTGAAAAAGCGACAAACCAGTTGTTTCTGTATCAATAAATATATATAGCGAATGTTTGTCATCACTCACACCTCATTATTAGAGCATAGTTTTATGAGGAAATTTGAGTGTAACTAATTGAAGAAAATTAACTAATCGTACGTTTCTTTGGTTGTTAATGCTTGTGTGGTTGATTGAAGGCCATTTATAAACAATGACTTGGAGAGTGTGGTTATTAAAAAAGCCACTCAAATCAATCGAGTGGCTCTAAGTTCGGTAAATAGCCCGAGCTTGGCTGGGATTTTTATATCTAAACAAGTTACTAGCTACTTTGCAATAACTCAATAACATTATTACGTTCAGAAAGTACCAGAAGTAATGCTAGATCATCCGGTTGCAGTTGTTCTAAAATCTTTTTAGTGCCAGCCAATGGGCCTTCAGCATAAAGAATATTCTCTGCAGACATGCCATTTTCAATTGCTGTTTTAGCCATTAAACTTGGAATGTCACCTATTTCTCTCCCACGTAGGTAACTTTCCAATTCAGCGGTAACTAAAACATCTGGTTGCATTTTTAGGGCGGATTTAGTCATGTTGATAACCTCCTGATCGCTTCTATCTCCAGCAAGACTTAACATTAGAAATTTACGTTTTGCCGGTATGTTGGCAGAGGTGTTTGCCATTGCGTCCATACTGTGAGCATTATGGGCAAAGTCCATCACCACTTTAGCGCCTTTTATCGCAAACTGATTGCCCCTACCGGGATTGTCGTCAATATTACTAGAGAAAGCGGTAAGTGCTTGCACAATACTTTTGTTATCAATATTTAGACTTTTAGCTAAACCAATCGCACCTAAGGCGTTTTGAATATTGTGTTTTGCAGCACCATTTAGGGTCATCGGAATGTCATTTATATGTACAATATCCGACTCATATCCTTGGTTGTTGGTGTAGGTAAGCACGCCATCACGGTTAAAACAAATAGCGCCACTATTGTCTTTATGCTGTTGTAATACTGGGTTTTGCTCATCTAATGAGAACCAACAAATTTTCAAATCTAACGAGGGTGCTAATGCAACCAAGTAATGATCATCTGCATTTAGCACTAAAGTGCCCGTTGTTAATGCTTTCGCTACGACTGCTTTTGCTTTAGCCAAAGCTTCAACGGTATTAATACCGTATTGACCAAGGTGATCTTCGGCAATGTTGGTTATCAGTGCCGCATCAACATTATCTATCGGCAGGCCTCGACGTAAAATTCCACCCCGTGCAACTTCTAAAATCGCAAACTCAGTATCCGGATGACGCAATAGCATTCTTGCACCACCAGGCCCCGAGTAGTCTCCATAATCAATTATTTTTTCGCCAACACGAATAAAATCGGTTGAGGTCACACCACAACATTTACCAGAAGCTTTAATGATTTGTGACATAATTCGAACGCTAGTCGATTTACCATTTGTTCCCGTCACCAAGGCTAAAGGTACTGCTTGGTATTGTTGCCAATTAATGGTTTCAGGGTTTGGTAAATCGAATACCGACCAAGTTTTTGCTGTAACGCCATAACCCAATGAAAAATCGTCATCATCAACCAAATATGGTGCATTTTGTTGTTTCGCCTGGCACATTAAACTCATTAATTGAGGATTAGCTTCTTCAGCAATAGACAAATTAATTTTGTTAACAAGCTCAGGATACGACATCTGGACTAGTTCAGGGTTTTCTATATTTTCAATGTCTACAGAAAAATGTTTACAGGTTAAAATCCACGCGGCTTCGTTTAATTCGCAGGACGCATATAACGCGTCCATTGGTGCACTAATAGCAAGGCTTATACCGTCTTCAAAAAGTCGGTAACAAGTAGCTTCATCAGACCAGTTTACTTCTTGCTGCAATTGTTGAACATTTACTAGCCATTGCTCGACAACTTGCTGCTTATCAATGCCACTAACAAACGCATCAAGAACTGATCCTGTTTTTTCCCAAAGGAGACTTTTACCAGTTATTCTGCGACAGTCATCTAATGTTAGTTTAATAGTTTCATTTTTCATTTAATCACTTTCTTCATCATGTTCAGACACAAGACGAACACCGCGGTCGTCCTTCACGATTTTCATTCCGGTTCCTAATACAAAGGGATCTTGTCCATTACCTTCTAGCATTGTGACTTCTGCTTTAATAGGCTTTTCAATGGGATTTTCAGGATCACAATGAATACCATTAAAATGAATGATTTGTTTCCAACAGCGAGTAATCGCATCACCAAATACAATAACTAAATCATTATGCTCTGCAACCGATAAGCCTTTTTCTATCGCTTCAACTTCATCAGGAATGATTAAAATATTTTCGTCTTTTATTCCTTGTTCACGGAGTACTTGTGCCATTTTTTGTGGTACTTCGTCATATCCGCGGCCGCGGCGATTATCGTCAGCTTTTAAGATATAAAGATCAAAATGCCCAGCTGCCGCTTTAGCAATATTATCAATGTCTTGATCTCTTCTGTCGCCTGGGCCGGCAATAATCGCAATACGCTTGCCATGCACCTCAAGTTTACTTGCTAACTCACTCATATGACGCACACCATCGGCATTATGAGCATAATCAAGAATGACTCTAAACGGATGTTCGTCAAATACGTTCATTCTGCCTGGAGCCTGGAAGAATGTAGT
>JBALXF010000363.1:0-3752 GCA_036961085.1 Psychromonas sp. | reverse complement strand
GGGGAAATTTCAGATTTCATTAGTAATTATGACTACTTTTATATTTCAATTTTTTATCTATACTTTTTTTGTTATTAATATTCAATGGCTTAAAAATCAACAACAATAATCTGGTTTCCTATTAAATTGTAATCTCTTATTTATCTTTTGCTTATTTGAAATCTTATTAAAGCGACTGTTTATGGCTTAAGTATAAAAAGTGTTATTTAGATCTCAAATTTTGTTGTTACTCATATAATCCCGCGAAATAGAAGCTGCTATGCCTGTTTATTGGGTGATTAGTACTCTATTTCCCTACTGTTCACCTTTGTAATTACTCTTTTCCAGTCCATATTTTTGCATTTTATCGTAGAGGGTTTTACGTGCTAAATTGAGTGTGCTCATTGTCTCTTTAATACTGCCTCCGTTAGTGCCTAAAGCTTGCTCGATAAGACTTTTTTCAAAGGCTTCCACTTGTGCTGATAAGCTTAAACCTGAGTCGTTAGGATCATCATCATTATTCAATCCGGTCAGTGATCCAAGCAGAATAAAGCGCTCTGCGGCATTACGCAGTTCACGTACATTTCCGGGCCAATCATGTGCTAGTAGCGCTTGTAGATCATGTGCTGGTAAAGCGGGAGCTGCTTTACCATAACGAGCAGCGGCAACTAACAAGAAGTGATGAAACAGTACAGGGATATCTTCTCTGCGCTGCTTTAGGCTGGGTAAGTTTAAAGTTACCACATTCAATCGGTAATAAAGGTCTTGTCTAAAATCTGGGGCGCTCATCAGATCAATTTTGGTCGCAGCGATGATCCGAATATCCAATTGTATGGCTTTATTTGAGCCAATTCTTTCTAAACTTCTTTCTTGTAACACTCTCAATAAACGTACCTGTGCCTGCATTGGCATCGACTCTATCTCATCAAGAAAAAGTGTCCCGCCTTGTGCATGCTCAAACTTCCCAATACGTTGACTATCTGCACCAGTAAAAGCGCCTTTTTCATGGCCATACAATTCACTTTCAATCAGATTTTCCGGTACTGCACCACAGTTAACCGCAACAAAATTGTTTTCGTTACGTTGGCTTTGTTCGTGCAAAGAACGTGCTACCAGCTCTTTACCTGTACCAGTTTCACCAAATAATAAGATATCTGCAGGGCTGTCAGCAACTTGTGACACCATTTGCCGTAAAGCAACAATGCTCGGCGTATTGCCTATGATCCTCGGACCCAGTTGCTCTTTACTTTGTAGGGCTTTTTTTAGATGGCGATTTTCTATGGTCAATTGACGTTTTTCAATGGCTTTACGAGTGGTTTCAATTAAGCGATCAGATGAAAAGGGCTTTTCAATAAAATCATAGGCACCTTCATGAATTGCTTGTACTGCCATCGATATATCGCCGTGGCCAGTGATCAAAATTACAGGTAAATCAGGATCTTTTTTTGCTAGGGTGGTTAATAGTTGTTGTCCTGAAATACCTGGCAAGCGGATATCAGTGATCACCACTAGCGGCATAACCGATTTCATCGCTAACAATGCTGACTCTGCATCTGCAAAAAAACGAGCTTCAATGTCAGCTAATTCAAAGGTCTGCTCATTTGCAACTCTGAGATCATACTCATCATCGATAAAAAATACCGGACTCATTTTAATTCCTTATTGTCATGTAATGGCAGTGTGATAGAAAATTTAGCGCCTAAATCAGGACTATTTTCAGCCCAAATATTACCGTGCATATTTTTAATTATTTGCTGTGAAATAGATAACCCTAAGCCAAGCCCGGTTTTTTTAGTGGTGAAAAACGGATCAAATAGCCGACTTAAATCAGCTTCTTTTATTCCCGTTCCCGTATCCCTCACTTCGACTAACGCTTTTTTCTGCGTTGTTGATAAGGTTATTTTAATATTTTTTTGTGCTTGGTCTTGTACTGCTTGAATCGCATTGGACAGTAAGTTAACCACGATTTGCTCTAGTTGAATGGGATCTGCTTTTACTTGGATATTATTGTTAGGTAAGTTCATATTTAACTCAACCTGGCTGGCTTTAAGCTGTGGCTTTACTAGTTCAAAAGCGGCTAATAATACTGGCTGTAAAGATATTTCAGCCATTTCTCCATCTGATTTTCTAGCAAAGGCTTTAAGTTGAGTGCTGATTTTCGCCATGCGATCAGTTAGGTGAACAATACGTTCTAAATTACTAGTGACTTTATCTAGCTTGTCGCGTTTTAGAAATATGAGGCCGTTTTCTGCATAGCTTCGAATTGCTGCCAAGGGGTTGTTAAGCTCATGGCTAATGCTTGCCGATAATTGACCTAATACTGCTAATTTAGCCGCTTGTATTAACTCTTTTTGAGTATCTCTTAAAGCACGTTCTGCTTTATGCCTTTCATCTATTTCGGCATGTAAAGCCGAGGTTCTCTGCATCACTTGAAATTCAAGTTGTTGTTTTGCATTGGCTTGTAAACGTTCTTTTTCATCATTTCTATTTTTTCTTTGGCGGCTTAAAACTAAACTTAGGTATAACAGAATAAATAATAAAGTGAGCAAAAGAAGCAGCAGGGCAATGTCATAGACGATACTAATAGTGGGGACAAACACACGCACATTCCAACCTACTTTGGGATGTTCTTTAGACAAAGATAAATGATTTGTAAGTCGCTTTTGTGCAATGCTAACTCGGATCATGGCTGGGCTTTTATTAAATTCCCCAGCAAAATCTAATGCTTTGATCTGTTTATCTAGATAGCGCCTTCCTGACGTAATATCATTTTTTAGTGTGTCTTGCAGCGGAGTGAGGCTTTTAAATAACCAAGATTCCTGTGTAGAAATAAACACGACATCATTAGGATCTGTTACTAAAAAGTGCTGTGATTTTCCACTCCAATCTTTTTCGATTGAAGAGATGTCCATTTTAACTACGACAACACCTATCACCTCTGCTGCGTACTTAACTGGGTAAGAGAAGTAATAACCTCGTTTACCCGACGTTGATCCTAATGCAAAATAATTACCTTGTTGACCTGTCATAGCCTGTTGGAAGTAAGGACGAAAAGCAAAGTTCTGCCCTACAAAGGAGGTATCAAGTAACCAATTACTAGCTGCAATCGTAGTGCCTTTAGTATCGAGCAAGTAGGTATCGGAGGCGCCTATTATTTGATTGGTAGCGGCAAGGTGTCGATTAACTATTTCGCGCAGGGCGGAGTTATGTGAGGCTTGTAAAGCATCAGCCATTAGACTTTGGCGACTTAATAGTTGTGGAATATATGCAAAACGCTCAAGTTGACTTTCGAGGTGGCTAGAAAAACGTTCTAATTGTTGCTGATTTACACTTATAAGACGTTGATAACTAAATTGCCATAACCAGATAGCAGAAGTGATACTAATTAAACAATACAAACAAAACAGGATAAGTGGTAATCGTCGTTTATCTAATATGCCTAGCATCACTACGACTTACTCCTAAATTCCTTTTAGAAAAGTATGTTATCTAATTTGAGGTGTTGGATACTGATGGGTATAGAGTATCTAGTAAGTTGGTATTTTTACTATTAATAGATAGTTCATTTGCTAAGCGAATCACAGTATTAATTACCTGATGATAGATTCCTGAAATCAGTAAACATGCTTATGCATTTAACTCAGGTAAAAATGAAAAAGAATTAAAATCATTAAAAATCATTAAAAATAAAAAGAATAGAAGCACCAACCACAGAGAACACCGAGAGACACAGAGAAAATATAATTTAAGTATAATTATTTTTTGTCTGTGTA
>JBALXF010000362.1:0-3774 GCA_036961085.1 Psychromonas sp. | reverse complement strand
CTAATGAACCCAATATAGCACGGTGAATCATAACTGGAGTATGGCGTTCGTTATCTTCGCCTACATAAGTCGCGTCTAAACGGCCTGGCATTGAAAAGTCTAGTTGTATTGTACCACATTGCCACGCACGACCTAAACAATCATATAAAGTAAATTCAATTTTAGGACCATAAAATGCCCCTTCACCTGGAAGATACTCAAATTTAATGTCATTTTCGTCTAAAGCGTTAGCAAGTGCAGCTTCTGATTTATCCCAAGTCGCATCATCACCAACACGTTGTTCTGGACGAGTTGACAATTTAACCACGATATCTTCAAAACCAAATGTTTTATAACATTCGAATACCATGTTAATACACGAAGATACTTCTGCAAGAACCTGCTCTTCCGTACAGAAAATATGTGCATCATCTTGGGTAAAACCACGTACACGCATTAAACCGTGCAATGAACCTGATGGCTCATTACGGTGACACGAACCAAACTCAGATAAGCGCAGTGGTAAATCACGGTATGATTTAAGACCTTGGTTAAAGATTTGTACGTGGCCCGGACAGTTCATTGGTTTAATCGCGTAATCACGGTTTTCACTACAAGTACAGAACATGCCGTCTTTGTATTTATCCCAGTGACCCGATTTTTCCCACAGTGAACGATCTAATATTTGTGGTGCTTTCACTTCTTGGTAATCGTATGCAACTGTCTGTTCACGAATATAGTTTTCTAATTCACGATAAATTGTCCAACCGTTTGCGTGCCAAAACACCATACCCGGTGCTTCTTCTTGCATATGGTAAAGATCTAACTGCTTACCAATTTTGCGGTGGTCACGCTTTGCAGCTTCTTCTAAACGTTTTAAGTAAGCTTTAAGTTGTTTTTTGTCAGCCCAAGCAGTACCGTATATACGTTGTAACATCTTGTTATCAGAGTTACCACGCCAGTATGCGCCCGCTACTTTCATCAATTTGAAGTATTGGCTGAATTTCATCATAGGCACGTGAGGACCACGACACATATCGATGTATTCTTCATGATGGTATAAACCTGGACGGTCATCTTTATCAATACCTTCCAATATCTCTAATTTATATGGCTCATCACGCTCTTTAAATACTGCAATTGCTTCTGCTACTGACACTTTCTTTTTAATGACTGAATAATTAGTTTTCACTAACTTATTCATTAACTTTTCAATTTTTGCTAGCTCTTCGTCATTAATAGTAACGTCTACGTCAATATCGTAATAAAAGCCATTATCGATAGTTGGCCCAATAGCCATCTTTGCTTGTGGATAAAGCTGTTTAACAGCATGTCCCAATAGATGCGCGCACGAGTGGCGTAAAATTTCTAATCCTTCATCATCTTTAATTGTAATGATTGATATAGTTGCATCGTTTTCAATTGGATCGCAAGCATCGACAAGTTGTCCATCAACACGACCTGCAATACACGCTTTTGCGAGACCAGGACCGATATCAGCGGCAATTTCCATAATTGAAGTAGTAGTGTCAAATTGACGTTGATTTCCATCGGGGAGAGTAATTATTGGCATGCTGTTTCCTCACAGTGATGCTTCCAACCAAAAAGCATTTGTATTAATCAATAAACGAATCGCGCATTTTAGAGGAATATGTAACACATGGAAAGTAGCAATTTAGAACTAATTCATAAATTACATAAAGAAAATGGTTTGATTGCAGGGAGTAAAGTTACAAAAAGCAAATTTTGCGCCTAATCAAATAGTTAAAATAAAAATAGACGCATATTTATGAAATTTTAAATCATTCCTAGATCAGATGTTATTTATCTTGTTCAGTCTCTGGAATAGCTGAAAAATCACTACCTTTAAATAAACTCGTCACGACTTCTTTATTACTCGCAAGATATAGACCTAACTCTTCAAGTTGGTTATCGTCTAGCGTGACCGTACTTGCAGCTAAAAATGCAGCGAGCTGGTCAGCACTATCAAGCATTTTGTCATATGCATCTGCTTCTTTTTTACTGGTGAATGTCATTTTTTCGACACCTTTTCTTTCTACTATATATTTGATGATTACTGCCACGGTGGCCTCTTTATACTTAAAAGTGAACTACACTGTACCTATGTCTTTTTATACAGTAACAAGCAACTATTCAAAAAGCAAATTTTGTTATTTTCGATATTTTTTGCTATCTTCATATAACCCATTCATTAAGCTGAATATATCCAATGAAAACAATAGTCTGCCGCCATTGTGATATGGTTTCACAAGTCCCGTCAGTGCCGCCTAATCACTTTGCTAAGTGTAGTCGCTGTGAGCATCCTATATATAAAAATGCTCTGTGTAGTCCACCTAGTTTACTGGCTTTATGCATCTCAGCACTATTCGTTTCTATTCCTGCATTCTATTTTCCATTAATTTCAGTACATTTATTAGGCATCACGGAAGATGCCAATTTATTACAAGGTGCATTGTTGATGGCTGATATAGCACCTCTAGTTACAGCCGTTGTATTATTTTGTGCAGTTATTGCGCCAACTTTATTGGTACTAAGTATTACTATAAGTAGTGCCTGCATTACCTTTAATTATCGTCCTGCCTTTTTAGCTAAAAATTTAAAATTTACCCATATTCTTACTGAGTGGTCGATGCTTGAGGTGTATATGGTAAGTTTGATGGTTGCAGTGTTCAAGCTAATGACTTATTCAAGTCTTTATTTTGGTTCAGGTTTCTGGTTCTTTATTGCTTTATTAGTACTCAATATGAGTATTATTAGTAATTATAGTAACCACGTCTTTTGGGAGCACTATTTAAATGACTAACTTAGCTATTGCAGGAAAAACAGCGCTTGAACAGGGATTACAGCTTTGCAAAGTTTGTGGTAACTATTGCAACAAAGACGATCATCCGACTCACTGCCCTCGTTGTTCAAATACTATATCGCAACGTAAAAAAAACAGTTTGCAGCATACTTGGGCACATTTGATCACCTCGATCATTTTTATATTTCCTGCAAATATTTACCCGATCACCTATTTATTAAAAAATAATATACTTTATCCTGATACTATTTTTTCCGGAATAATAAGCCTAATCGAAAGCGATATGCTAGGTATAGCTATCATCGTTTTTGTCGCGTCGATATTGGTCCCTATTCTAAAAATAGTGACGCTACTGGTGCTATTAATCGCCGTACAGTTTAATTTAAAAATGAAACCATCAACGCAACTTACGGCATTTGGTATCGTTGAATGGATAGGGAAATGGTCAATATTAGACCTTTTTGTTATTTCTATTATGGTTGCAGTCTTCGACAAAGGACATTTGCTTTCTGTTTACCCAGGGTTAGCTGCAACTTCTTTTACTTTAGTCGTATTATCAACTTTATTTTCTGCTAATAGTTTCGATACACGTTTAATATGGGATGCTAAATAATAATGAATCAAGAAAATTCTGATAACAGAGCTCAAATCGTTAAAACCCGTTCAATTTCACCGGTTTGGTTTTTACCTATTGTTGCAGCGATTCTTGGGGCATGGTATTTATTTGAAAATATCACACAATCAAATGTGCAAATTAAAATACATTTTGATAAAGCAGATAGCATCATTGTTGATAAAACTAAGATCCGATATAAAGGAGTAATTGTCGGTACCGTAAAGAAAATTGAACTTGACTCAGGGGAAGGCGTTAATGTAATTGCTGAAATTGAATCTCAAGCAAAATTTATGTTAAGGGATAAAACCCAATTTTGGCTAGTATCTCCGAAGGCAACACTGACTTCAATATCAGG
>JBALXF010000361.1:0-3782 GCA_036961085.1 Psychromonas sp. | reverse complement strand
GAAGGTTCTAAGACCTTGTTGAATCGAATCTAACGATTTTCCTAAACTATAAGCCAGTGCCGCAGCAAACATGGCATTTTGCACGTTATGTACTGCTTTACCTTCTAATGTGGCGGGAATTAAATGAGTCCATAGAATTGGGATATGAGCGCCATTATCAAAAATAGTGATCAATTCACCATTGATACTTTTCTCTAGCACTACGGCTCTACCACCAGCGCGAATATGCTCGCGTACTAAACCATGTCCTGAATTCATAGTGACGTAACAAATATGTTTCGCTTTGGTGTGATCAGCCATTTTTAAACATTGTTCATCATCGGCATTTAATACCACTGTATCTTTGGCCACTTCAACGACGATACGTTTAATTTCTGCCAGTTGATCGAGGGTATCGATACCACGTAAACCAAGGTGATCTTCCTGAACATTAATACAAGCGGCAACATCACTTTCAAAATAACCTAGACCAGAGCGAGCAATACCGCCACGCGCAGTTTCAAGTACGGCAATATCAACCGATGGGTCACGTAATACAATTTGAGAAGCCACAGGACCGGTCATATCACCTTTTACAGATAAATGTCCGTCAACATAAACACCGTCAGTCGATGTCATACCAACGACATGTCCATCTGTTTTTAAGATATGAGATAGCATTCTTGAGGTTGTTGTTTTACCATTTGTACCTGTAATACCAGCAATCGGTATACACGTTGGTGATGCTGGCGGAAATAGCATATCAATCACTTTTCCAGCAACGTCACGAGGTTTTCCTTGACTAGGCGCAACATGCATCCTAAAACCAGGCGCAGCATTTACCTCGACAATACCACCGCCAATTTCTTTATAAGAACGCGTAATATCTGAGGTTAGAAAATCTACACCACCCACGTCTAATCCCACGGCCTGTACTGCACGTTCTGCCATTACTTTGTTATCAGGATGTACGACATCGGTTAAATCAATTGCGGTACCACCTGTTGATAAGTTTGCCGTTGAACGTAAATAAAACGCCTCATCTTTTTTAAGAATAGTTTCAGGGGTATAGCCCGCTTCTTCAACTAATCGTTCGGCTTGTGTGTCCATTTCTAGTTGGGTTAATACTTTTTCATGACCAACTCCACGGCGCGGATCTTCATTGACCTGATCAATAAGTTCACTGATGGTTTTTTTACCATCGCCAACAACATGTCCAGGTACTCGTTTAGCCACCGCAACTAATTCACCGTTTACTACTAACATACGATGGTCTAAACCAGTTAGGAATGACTCTACTAATACAGCGCGGCTGGTACCATGTTCGCGAGCAAATGCAAATGCAGTTATAATTTGTTCTTCAGTGCTTAAATCAATTGAAACGCCACGACCATGATTGGCATTTAATGGTTTCAATACCACTGGGTAGCCAATACGTTTCGCGACTCTTATTGCTTCGCGCTCAGAATACACCATACGTTGCTGAGGTACAGGCAGCCCCAAGTCGTTTAATAAATTATGGGTATCTTCTTTATCACATGAAATTTCTACAGCTATGTGTTTAGTTTCACTGGTGATGGTTGCTTGAATACGTTGTTGGTATTTACCATGGCCAAATTGCACAAGGCTATATTTGTTTAAACGTAACCAAGGAATATTTCGTTCTTCAGCCGCAGTGATTAATGATTGCGTACTTGGGCCAAATTCTTTACGTTGCGCAAAACGAATAAAGTCTGATAATTCTTCAGCAAAATTAAAATCATCGGCTAATTTTGTCTGAAGTTGAGATTGAATGTTTTCCTGCATTAAGGAAATAAGTAAATTTCTTGCCAATTCTGCTGCGGCTAAGCCCACATCACGTTGTTTGTATTGAAAAACCATGTTGTATTGGCCTTCGACGCCATAACCTCGGGTTTTACCAAAAGTAACCTCTGTGCCTGCCATACATTGCAGCTCTAGCGTGATGTGCTCCCAAATATGTGCTATCCAGGTACCTTCGTCTTCCTTTAGTCGACGAATGAAACCGCCTTCAATGCCATATGAACAGCCGTGCTCTTGCAAACCAGGTAACGCGTCAATTAAACCATCAATGAAGTCTGTACCTAATTTAACCGAGGGGTATTGCTCTAGTATGCCAATATCTACTACGTGGCGGATTACAGGGAAATGAGCATAAACATTAGGTCCAACATACACATTACTTGATAATATTTTCATATTACATCCTCAATATAAGTTACTTGTTATTGTTTCGAGTACCACTAATTCATGTATGTGGACTGAACTGAAAAATAATTAATAAATCTGCATGTTCTTGATGATTGAGGGATACATTGGTGTGGAAGTAGAAATGAAATACAGTGTCACTATCACAAGTTTTTATAGTGTAGTGAGCCGGATTTTATATGACTTTTACCAACGCTTACACTCTGAATCAATGAACTTATCTTAACCTTCCAATGGCTAAAAAAACAGAACATGACTTTAAAATTTGATTCAATGAAAGATAGCATGACTTCATAAATTTGCAAAAATAAACTCTAAAGGGGTGTCTGTTTGCTCTGTTTTTTTGACCATTGTAAGGAGGTAGTTGAAACCAAAATAGCATAGCAACGTAACCTTGGTTTCAACTTTCAACTTTCAACTTTCAACTTTCAATTAATATTTTTGACTATTTAGGCGTAGCAACTCGTGTATTTAAGCAATAGGTTGCGCCTTCGCCTAATACATGCAACTTCAAACCGATCAACGTAATCGAGTCGCCTGTATTCGCTTCGGCCATCGAGCTATGTTGAAGTTCAGAAGGGTCAACGATCGTAAGGCTACCTTGACCTACTACTTCTAATACGCCATCGGGGCTAATAAAAGCAGCCGTATTTTCACAAATACCGACACCCGAAGCGAAAGGATTATATGATACGGCCGATAATAAACGGCCTAAACGGTTACGTTGACTAAAATGTTGATCGAGTAATACTTTACTTAATAACCCCAGGCCTGGAGCAAAAGTAACCCCTTGTTCATTTGGTAAGCCTCCGGTAGAGCCACCAGCAATCATATGCTCTGGCATTATGGCTGCACCAGCTGAAGTGCCTGCCACATGCACACCTAAGGCATTTAACCTACGTATACTTTGTGCTACTGGAGTACCACCTAAAATGGTAGATAATCGAACTTGATTACCACCCGTCATGAAAATACCAGTGGCGTTCTCTAATAAGTTTAAATAGTCGTCTCGCTGCGCATCTTCTCTTGAGTTAATAGCTAGAGAAACTGCTTTTTTTGCTCCTAAGTCGGTAAAGACTTTTTCATAATTTGGCCCGGTTTCAGCAAGTTGCGATGCCGTCGGGATAATGACAATATAAGCTTCATCGCCACCACATATATCAATAAAGCGTTGTAAAATGACAGGATCATCAATACGTTCTTCTGCTCCTCCAATAGGAACCACATAACCGCGTTGTTGACCATCAATTGTTTTAGCTGGGCACATCTTCACCTCTATTCAAAAGTTCCACGAATCACCGATTGATTATTGCGTTTATGCCAAACACCATTAGCCATCACATCAGTAATTTCAAATTTTTCATTTAATACCACTAAATCTGCATCGAAGTTAGAGGCTATGTTACCTTTTGCTTTTAGTCGTAAAAGGTTTGCTACATTACTGGTAAACATAGGCAGTACTTTTTCAAGTGCTATGCCTAAGTTTAACGTTTCTTGCAGCGTTTCTAATAATGTACTCGCGCGGCCAAAGTCCATATGTTTTAGTTCACCTTGCAAATCAAAACAAGGCAAACATC
>JBALXF010000360.1:0-3788 GCA_036961085.1 Psychromonas sp. | reverse complement strand
GCAAAGGTAGCGTCCGGGCCAATAATGCGCGAAACATAGACTCGCTGACCACCATTGTTAAAGAAACCTTGTACTGCATAGGGCAAGGAGTCGAGGTTATCGGTAAATGTTCGATGGTCTAATAGGCCACCAAAAAGACGACTGAAATCGCCAAAACTAGTGACCAAAGACGGTTCATTTACTGGACCACGTTGCGTCACACCTACCATTCCTGCAGTGCTGGTACTGGCACCTTCAATAGGTTTATTACCTGAAGAAACTTCTTCAACGTAAACACCGGGGGCAAGGTACTCCATTGTTCGTCTCCTATCCGTTTAAACTAATAACTCGTGTATTTAAGGGAGTGGCAAAATCAATTAAATGTTGAATAGTTGTCACTTCACCTAGATTGTCAATTTCCAAGGTGACACTTGATGCGACTGGCAAGCTATCTAAGCGATATCGTCCTTGCGCATCACTAATAGCCGCAGGTTCAATTGCGGGTGCGATAACACGAACACTAACCCCTGCTATAGGGTTAGAAAAATCATTGTCATCGATTACAGAGCCTTGCAAACCCACGGAATTGGGCTGCAAGCTAAAATTTTGTTGAATAACAGGGGCATTTACCAACAAGGCGTCTACGCTTTGTTGCGGTGTTATAACTGCCGTGCTTAACGGAGTAATAGCAGTGGCACTCACTACTTGCGTTGCTTGCATAGTGTCGTATCCAGTGGCACTTATATCGAAACGAAAGTCGACACTGTCGGCAGGGTTTAAATTCTTAGGGAAAATATCAGAAGCGTTGCCTACATATACAAAATAGCCACCCGCTATGTTGCGTAAGTGGGCACTGAAAGGACTAAAGTCTACTTCACCAGGATAGCGTACAAAAGTTTGTAAACTAGTGGCTTGTTCAATGGCTGTATTAGAGATGGCGTCGTTCAATTGCACCACAATTAATGCTTGGATATTACAGCCTAATTCAATTGAGCGTAATGTTTGCCTTATTTGCATTAGTCACGCTCCTTAGATCCGGCTACCGAGAGCAGGTCTGTTACTCTTGGTGCGACAATAGGCGCTATTGCAGAGTCTATGGCGACCACATCGACTTGAAAAGCCAATGACAAACGATAAGGTTGGTTAAAGGCATTCCAAAGTTGGGTAAGTTGCTCAACATTAAGTAGGTCAGGTACAAGGCGCAACACATTGCTTGCCCCGCCAAAACTATTACCAATAGGCTGATTATCGATACTGTTAATTTGTGGACTATCGTAAACAAATTGCAGTAAACGCCCCATTATGAGTTGGTTAGTTTCTTCGTCATCTAGAGGTGTAGCCAAATATTTTAATACTATTGGTAAGGGCGCTAATCTTTGCTCATCATCGCGGCCAGGTTGAGCAAGCATACGCTGATTACGCTGAACATTATTGATCCCAATGTGATATAGATAGAGTGACATTCTTGTGGCGTTATCAGGCGTGTCGTGGGGAGGTTCTAATACAATATTAGTACTTTCATCGGTAAAGCTCATGGTGATACCAACAGCACTATTCATCGCGGCAAATATTCGACGGCGAAGCTCTAAGCTTACGTCGTTAATGATAGTATGTGAACTCACTGCGCTTTCCCGATAGCCATTTTGCTTCCTTCTTCGCAATTAAAAGTCAGTTACTCTCAAAACACCCACTGACGGTTTTGTTGTTTAATTATTCAGTGTAGAGGAGGCGTAGAAATGATTAAATAATTCGTCAGATCTGTTTTAGGTTCACCCCTTAAAATTGGATCTATAAACATGAACCTAAAGGTTCAAAGTGTTGCTGAGTCGCTACTTTTATGCGCACAAAAAAGATAAACAAAGTCGGCAAAAGCCGACTGATATACTTTTAATGAATGATTTTACGCTTGCTGACCAAGACATCTTCTAAATAAAGAAGCCGCCTCACAGCGGTTCTTCACCCTGAGTTTGTCTAAAATATGGTGAACATGATTTTTCACAGTACATAACTCAATATTGAGCTTACGTGCAATCTCTTTATTGGAATAACCCTGCTCAACTAAGCGCATCACTTTTAGTTGTCGAGTGGTAAGAGTGGTTTCGGCTTTATGGTCAAGTGGAAACACGTTCTTTTCTGCGGAAGATGACTGCTGCAAAATTGAATAACTATTGGCGGGATAGCATAGATGCCCAGAATATACGCTCAAAATACACTGTTTGAGATCCTGCATGCTGTCGTTATTGTTAAGAACGCCTTCAACCCCAGCTTGCATACAATGAGTTATCAAGCCGGTATTATTGCCGTTGGTGAGCATTACTACTTTTAATCCGGTTTGCTCGTACTTAAAGGTGTGCTGCATTCCCAGTGCGTCTGGTAAATGACTATCTATAATTACAATGTCTGCATTACAGGTACCAAGGCTTTGCTTAGCCATGGCAAAACTACAATGGGCAGATAGCATATCGAAGTCTTGAACTTGGTTCAAAAAATGCCCAATACCCTCACGGTAAATTCGATTTTCTACAATTAAAATCAGTCTAATTTCCATAATAAAACCTTTTAGAACACATAGGGTCTATTGATCTTTCGCCTGCATTTTGCAGCAATTTGTTCGTGTTTTATACAAGGCAGAGCCTACGTAGTGAGTTTTTTAAATAAGTAGGCGATAACGTAGTAAAAAGTGCGAACAAATGCTTCGCATCTTGCTCAGAACGCATTTAGATTGAACAAAATTCATACTCGAAAGGTCAACAGCCCCTAGCACTAAAAATCGCTTGAAACCTATAATTTCACTTTGATAGGTTAAATTATAGACCACATACTGAGCGGAATTATTGCGCAGTTGCTAAAGGTGAGTCTATAACTTGATGACATAATTTCGCTGTGATAACAATATAACGCCATGCACTACTCGACAAAAGCCGGCAACTAAGTTGGATATGGATAAACTCAAGCAAGACGTAGAAGATTATCCTGATGATTATCAATGGGAGCGAGCTAAACGATTAAACGTAGGTAAACCTGCTATTCACTATGGCTTTAAACGCCTTAATATCAGCTATAAAAAAGCGTTAACACCCCCAAAAGCAGATCAAAAAGCTCGTTCGAATTCTAGCGAAAAATATGAAAATATGAAAAAGAAGGTAGAGAAATAATTGATCTGGATGAAAGTGGTTTTGCTCAATACATGCCTCGCCTTTATGGGTATGCAAAACAAAGTGAACGCTGTTATGGCATGCAAGAGGGCGATTGAATGATATTGGATCTATTATTGGTGCTGTATTTATCGCTTACACGTTAAGTGTATTTTATTGTTACGTTAATTCAGACGTGTTTCACGCATGGTTGACTCAAAATTTACTACCAAAATTTCAAAAGAGGTGGTAATTGTAATGGACAATGCCTCTAATCGTACCTTGTTCAGTACGATGATTTTCTAACAAGGGATCAACACCTTGAAGGAGTTACCGCATTTCACTTGAAGCTACTGTTCGCGCATCTGTAAGAGATAGATCGGTATACTTCGCTAACGTCACCTCTTTGCGCTTTTTATTAGAGGTGAACCTTAACCTCTAATGTGGCTTGCCAGACTTAGAAACGACAAAATACAAGCCGTCCCCGTCTGCGAATCGTCCTACTTTACCCTTTGTTAGCTTGCCCATCAGTGCCTCTACACCAGTTAAATAGAGGGATGACATCCACCCACCACTCACGATCAACTAAAGTGTAATACACCCACCAGTTAGACTTTGAACCCACCACATCAACACGAACTAAGGTGGATAATAAAACAGCACAAGCTCAGTAAA